>CAJQSN010000035.1 GCA_905614355.1 uncultured Rhodospirillales bacterium
TTTGCTCCAAGCACGTGCTCGGTAACTTAATAATTTTTTTATCAATTCTGTTTGTTCAAAGAATTAAGTCCATTCGTTTCGATACATAAGGGAGGTGGCCGCCAGCACGGGAGGCTATAATTTTAATCTTAGGAAATCGATCTGGAAAATCATCCATGATCACTCATACCTTTTACTCTGGTCTAAGTCTTAATTCCTTTGATTAGAACTCGTGGATAAATATTTTAACTGGATGCCAAAATTTATCTGTCATTTAATTTCTTCGGTCTACAAAACGAGGTGCTTTTACTGAGCTTTCGAACTCCATCGCGAGTGTCCCACGTTTAAGAACAGCCACCGTAGGGGTCACTTCAAATTTATTTTTGGTATCCGCAATAATATTTTCTGAGAGCTTAACTGAATTGCGCGAATGAAGTACTTCTATCGAGAGCCTCAAAACATCAAGATCATTCTCACTTACTATTTCGGCTTTAAAATCTACGAGATCTTCATAACTAAAGAGAAAATCTTCTAACTCTGGATGGTTGATATTTACACCACGTACCTTAAAAAAACCAACTGTGCGATGAGCATGTTTTACGACTGGGAAAACAGAGTATGGACCATCGCGGTCATCACCAAATTCTTTGTACGTTACGATGTCACCTGAACTCCAGCGTATAAAAGGGGTGGCGTTGTTGGTGAATAAAGGGGTGACGACTAACCCACCTTCCTCACCGTCAGTAACTGGCAGCCCGGTATCAAGGTCGACGACTTCAATATGGAATAAATCTGTCCAGATATGAAAGCCATCACGCGCTTTAGATTCGCCGCCCATCATTCCGCATTCGGTCATGCCAAAGCCGTCCCAAACTTCTGCCCCCCACATACGACTAATTTTTGCTCTCTTTGCATCTGACATAGGCTCTGCAGATGTTAAAATAGTTTCAACAGAGGAGCTTGCAAGATCAAAACCTTGATCTTCGGCCATATTGGCCAAATGAATTCCGTAACTTGACATACCCATCCACACGCTGGGCTCGAGGCGATTGATGAGATCTATTTGGACTGCAGATGGTGTCGAGTTACCAGCTCCAGCCCAATTTACCCCTATTTGTTGTTGCTGACATGCTCTTGCGTAAACATGACCTACGGGATGAATTCCTAGTGGGAATGAGACTTGGGCTGTATCTTTCTTACCTAAATTGGGAGCAATCAAATTACGGGCAAAAGATAAAATACAGTAAGGTAAATCTTCGAAAGTACGTGGGTAGAATAGAGGGATTCCTGTTGATCCTCCAGATCGCCAAAGTTCTGCGATTTCATTGCGTGGAGCATGACAAAAATCGTCGAAGAAACGTTCTGGGGGGATTTCTCTAAGTTCATCCTTTGTTAAGAGTGGGATCTTTCGCCATTCTTCGGGATCATCGAGTTTATCTTCATCAATGTGATCGAGGCGGCCTTTATGAAAATTAGCTTTTCGAGCTCGCTGCAACGCTATCTTTTTTTGTACACTCTGTATTTTATTAATTTCTTCTCGAGATGAAGGTATGTTCATAAGAATTTTTGAGGACAATTCATTTCTCCATTATGCCTATCCAACGTGATTGTGCGAGGTAGTTGCCTTCACTATCTTCGTTAATCATTTTTACAAGACGGGTTTGTTTTGCAGGCGTATCCTCTGCAATTTCATCAACTGCGTCTTTCAGCATGGTTTCATAATCTTCTCCTACAGGGCAGACGTCCTGGCACCGTCTGCAACCTATTACGGCACCGGCACCTCGCAGTATGCTTTGCCATAAATCAAAACTTTCCTCTGATCGTATCATTTTCTTTTGAGTTTCAACATCCGTTTGATCGATCACATCACCTAGAAATTCAGTTAGATGATTAAAACCATGAGGATTACGGTAGGTATCACAACCTTGCCAGTCACGGTCCCAGTGTCCAATTACATCTCCTGGACAGGCGCTTAGACACCGGCCACACTTTGGACCCTCGCATAATGGTTGCTCCATTTTTTGATCGGCAATGACAGGTGCAGATGTAAGGACTGCTATCAGCATGACACGTGGTCCATACTCTGGAGTTAACAACTGAAGATTTAAGCCTAAAGTTCCCAGTCCCGCTTCGACGGCGGCGTGATCCATTGAAAGAAGTGGTGACAGATGTTCTTTAGGATTACCATCATACTTCCAAGGGTCGACATGGGTCGGTGGGACGATTAGGGCTGGGTAGCCTTGTTCTTCTAGCCAAAGTACCAATTCCAAGGCGGTTTCTTCCAACGAAGAGATCGCCAATTCATCATTGTAAAATTTGTGGCGGTTGTTCCAGGCTGGGATGCGGCTTGTGCCAAGAGAGAGGCGGCGGGCTATAACAATTACCCGGTCGGCATCATGATCGGTGATGTCGCTAGGCACACGTGGGTCCTCAGTGTAGGGAGGATTTTCATTCATCGCCGCACCATTGGCAATGCCAACTAGATCCGCACCTAATTCTTTCGCTTTCGATTTTAAGTCATCCGCTGTGATAGGGGATTGAAATATCGTAACCATATTATTCTGCTTCCTCTTTTTCTTTCTTTTTTTCTTTTTGAGATTTTTTGAACTCCTGCATTTGCCTGGCAACGATACCTTGATAGCCACCTGGTCCAACCCAGCGGATATTCCAGTCATCCAGACCAGAGATGTCTTCGCCATTCTTTCGGGCGTCTTTGAAACGTTTGGCCTTAGCGACTTTTTCTAGTGTTTTCTCCGGAATGACTTTTTGTGGGTCGGCTAGGAAAGCATGGTAGTCATTGCCAACCGGACAGACCGCCAAGCAACGCGGACAATCACCGAAGGAGCCGACGACCCTCAGGAGGCCTTGCCAGAAACCAAATAACTCACGCGACTTAATCATATTTTTCTTTTTTTCCCGATCGGCAAAGACATATTTCATGAAAAAATTAGTCGCCGTCATGAAACCAAATTCCTGGGCTTCGGTCGCACAGTTGCGCTTGTCGATGCCATAATGCTGTACGGCATCTGTCGGACAGGCGTAGAGACATCTGGAGCAGCTCTCGCCAATACAGACCTGTTCGGTCATCGGCGCATCGGGTTCGAGTTCAAGTTCGGTAAGAATACCTGTCAGGTAAACCCGGGGGCCATATTCGGGTGTCAGGATATTTACCTCTAAGCCAAAGGTGCCTAGTCCAGCCTCGATACCGAGGTGGCGGGTTGAAAGGTGGCCATAGCTTGCTGATTTCATATTCCAGTCAGTTTCTTGCGCTGCGGTGACAAAGCTTGGATGGCCGGCACGTTCCAATTTATCTGCTAGTTTGTAGGCAATACGATCCATTCTGCGCAATACCAGCATATCGATATATTGCACTGGAATATTTGATTTAGCGCGAAAGGCCGCAACCGGGATATGGTGCACAACAACAATTACACTTTTACAGGTTTTAAGAATTTTCTCAGGTGTTTGCGGCCAGCGCGGGTCGGGAGGAAAAGCGTTCAGCGTCTGGGCAGAGGCAATGCCGATTATATCGGCCCCCAGTTCTGTACCCAGTTGTTTAACTTCTTCTGCATTCATGTTGAATTGGTTCCCACTCTCAAAGTCTTATAGGATTGCTCGATTGCTTTTTTACTTTTTTTTCGCTCCAGCATGTTCGAGGAGTTCAACCAATGCTTCGTATGGTTGTGCACCGACAACACCGGCACCGCCCGCAAAGTAAGTTGGCACGCCGGTGACACCCTTTTCACGAGCTTTTGACCAGTCCTTATCTACCTCTTGTTTAAATGTTCGCTCATTCAACACCTTAAGTGCCTCAAATTCATTGAGACCAACTTGTTTAACGATTTGGATCAAAACGTCACTGCTGCCAATGTTTTTGTTTTCGACGAAGTAAGCCTGATAGATTTTTTCGTGGATTATTTCACTTCCATTCTGAGTATCGGCCCAGCTTCCTAGTTCTTGAGCAAGACGACTATTATAGGTCATAGTGCGATTTTCGTAAGGTAGTTCTTCCTGCGTCATAAGGCTTTTCATGTTTTGGTTCATTGCAGCAATATCCTTACCTGGCCCAAACATTTCAGACAGAGATTGACCTTGAAGTGGTGTTTCAGGATGCAAAGGGAAATGCACCATTCTTATATTTACGTTATAATTTTTTTTTAATTTTTCAACACGCCCCGTGCTAAGATAGCACCAAGGTCAGACGTAATCTGTGAAAAGCTCTAGGAAAACGGGTTCGGTCATTAGTTTTTATCCGGTAAAAATTAGTGGTGGTGTAATATCAAACTATATTTATAGAATAATCAAGGAACTATAATTAAACGATTAAAATAATTACTCTGATGGCTATTAAAATTAGGTTGGTAACTTTTAAGAACCAGCTTAAGGGGGCGACACGAAATAGATATTTACTGCAAATATTACCAGCTATAAAAGTAGGTGCTAAAATTATGGATCGCATAATTGTGTGTTCTGAGTACGAGCCACTTATAATTAAGCCCCTTACTAGGAAGCTCATACCAACGCCGACGGTAATAATTACATTTGCGCGTTGGATCTTTGTCGCGAAATATGAAGACATATAGTATATGACTATCAAGGGTCCTCTTGGGATCCCAAAACCTCCAGTAACCATTCCTGCGAGTGAACCGGCTATGTAGCTTGTAAATAAGTTTCTCACACCATTATATGTCCAACCGCTCAGCATTAGAAGACCGGCAGCTAAAATAAAAATACCCGTTCCATTGCGTATTAATGTTGGGTCGGTTGCGGTTAGGAACGTCAACCCAAAAGGAATCGAGAGTGACATTCCTATTGAAACGGGGGCCGTCTCTCTCCAATTAATATTTTTTAACTTCTCCGGTAAAAGCATTGAACTTCCGACCAGACCAGCTACTGCGACAATGGCTATGCCTTCAATAGGAGTATACAGGATTGCTAGCAGGGGAACCATTAATAATCCGTCTCAAAACCCTGGGCATCCTTGAATTAAGGCGCTTGAAAATGTAATTATTCTACCAACAAAGAGAGCCGTGTTTAGGACTCCGTTAAAAATTTTAATAACTCAGTTATCCTTATTTTTATTTCATTAAAGGGTGCTCTATAGCGCTACCCCCGCATGATTAAGGATGATATCGATAAAAAGTTATCAGATGGAATACCAGTTGGTTTTATGCTATGCACACTTTGAATTATATCTTAAAGGACATATAATAGCCGGTATGGTTTGGTTAAAAAAGTTTCTAGTTGTTTTATTATTGGGGAATAATGTATCAGGATTACACATAAATGATGCGTCAATTTGAACTTGTTGAAAAAGTTAAGGCTTATGATCCAACTGCAGATGAGGATGCACTAAACCGAGCGTATGTCTTTGCCATGCAAGCTCATGGTAGCCAAAAGCGTGCGTCTGGAGATCCTTATTTTTCCCATCCACTAGAAGTAGCGGGAATACTGACGGAGTACCGGTTGGATGCGAGTTCAATTATAACGGCGTTGTTACACGATGTGGTTGAAGATACTTTAACCACATCGGAAGAAATTCGCGACCATTTTGGTCAAGAAGTAAGGCTCTTGGTCGATGGTGTGACTAAGCTTACCCAAATCGAATTGCAATCTGAGGACTCGGATCAAGCCGAAAATTTTCGTAAACTCGTATTGGCGATGTCGGAAGATATTAGAGTTCTTCTGGTTAAATTAGCTGATCGTCTTCACAATATGCGAACCTTGCATTTTATTTCTAATCCTAAAAAACGACGCAGGATCGCCTTGGAGACAATGGAAATTTATGCCCCGTTAGCCGAGCGGATAGGAATGCAAGAATTTAAAAGTGAGCTTGAAGACTTAGCTTTTTCTGAATTAAACTCAGAGGCCCGTGAATCTATTACATCGAGGCTAAAATTTCTTCGCAATGAAGGCAAAGATAACGTGGATGTTATTGTTTCTGAGTTAAAAGAAACGCTCGAAGAACAAACAGTTAAAGCAGAGGTTTATGGCCGTGAAAAATTACCGTATTCAATTTGGCTTAAATCTCAAAAGAAAAATATTGCCTTTGAACAGGTTTCGGACATTATAGCATTTAGGATAATTGTTGATACGGTTGAGGAGTGTTACAGGGCACTAGGGATTATCCACGGAAATTATATGATGGTTCCTGGGCGTTTTAAGGATTATATTTCGACTCCAAAGTTAAATGGTTATCAATCGCTACATACCGGTATAATTGGACCAGAACGGCAACGTATTGAAGTGCAAATTAGGGCTAGGCGAATGCATGAGACTGCCGAGATGGGTGTCGCCGCCCATTGGCAGTACAAACAAGATACCGATCCTAAATCTGGACGCCAATATCGTTGGATGCGTGAACTGCTCGATATTATGGAACAGGCCGCTGGTCCTGAAGATTTTTTAGAGCATACCAAGCTAGAAATGTTCCCCGACCAAGTTTTTTCTTTCACCCCAAAAGGGGAGGTTGTCGCTATGCCTGCGGGTGCAACGGCAATTGATTTTGCTTATGCGGTGCATTCTGAAATCGGCGATACATGCGTAGGCGCGAAAATCAATGGCCGTCACATGCCGCTTCGCACGATCTTAGAAAACGGCGATCAAATCGAAATTATTACATCTACTGCTCAAACACCATCACCAACTTGGGAAAATTTTGCAACAACAGCAAAGGCTCGAGCCTGTATACGGCGGTTCATTCGGTTGCGGAAACGCGAGGAGTATTTCAATCTTGGTAAATCTATAATGGAACGCGGTTTTCAAAAGGAGGGTTATGAATTTTCTAATAAAGCTTTCGAGGATGTGCTGACGATCTTTAATGTTAAAATGACTGATGATTTGTTTGTTGAAGTTGGCGCCGGGCATTTGACTAGCCGAGAAGTAATAGAAGCTGTTTTTCCAGGTACAAAAAAGAATAGTCACAAGAGTAGGGTGGTTCAATTGTTTAGCCGCCGGGGTAAAAAAAAAGTTCGTCCAAACTCAAATACAAGTGTTCCCATAAAAGGATTGATACCTGGTATGGCTCTCCATTTTGCAGGGTGCTGCCACGCGCTACCAGGCGACAGAATAGTAGGTATGGTTACAAAAGGCCGTGGGATTACAATTCATACTATTGATTGTGAAACGTTACTAGAGTTTGCTGATACGCCGGAAAGGTGGCTCGACGTTTCGTGGGAGGAAGATGCCAGTAATGAACGACGTGTAGGGCGTGTTGAGCTTGTTGTTACAAATGAGCCTGGTACTCTTGGAGAGTTATCTATGCTGATTGCTAAAAATGATGGGAATATTAATAATTTAAAAATAACAAACCGTAGTCTTGAGTTTTTTGATATTTCTGTGGATATCGAAGTCCATGATATAAGACATTTACGAAATATTATAGCTGCATTGAGGACCTCAACGGTTATAAAGAAGGTTGAGCGAGCCAGGGGTTAGAAATTTTAACTTTTTCGTAAACAAAATAAATTAAATATGAATTTAAAACTAGAGTATGCCTAAGAAATGTTTCGTCGAAAACAGAAGAAATCCATTATCCAGCGGTGTGTAGGGTTCTTATGGCCTCAAATGGGCTGGATGCGAACAGCAAATTACTGGGGAGCCCGTGTTAATCGTTTACCTGGTTCGGTTTATTCTATTGCCATGGGTTTTGCCTGTGGCGCTGCCTTGTCTTTTACCCCATTTGTAGGCCTTCATTTTATTCTTGGAGGTGCTTTAGCATGGATTATGCGAGGTAATATTGTTGCTTCAGCGATTGGTACAGCGGTTGGAAACCCCTGGACTTTTCCTTTTATCTGGTTTTGGATTTATAAGCTGGGCTTATGGATGGGTTTTGGGGTTAAAAAGCCGTATCAGATAAATTTAGATTTTGCAGCACTTTTTGGCCAGGCAAGTGAAGCTTTACTTAAATTTGATTACAATTATTTAATTGAAACAGCATGGCCGATTTTATGGCCGATGCTAATGGGTAGTATTCCGACTGCTATTGTGATGTGGTTATTCTTTTATTATTTAATTAAATATATAATTAATTATTATCGACGACCATTTTATGAATTAAGCCAGACTAAGCCAGCATTGGATGATTCTAACGTGTGTGATAACAAAACCAATAGAGAGTAAGGGCGAATAGTACTATCATTATGTCAGAAATTCTTAATCTTGGGGTTAATATTGACCATGTGGCGACAATTCGTAATGCTCGAGGAGAATCTCACCCAGCGCCTTTGAGAGCTGCTCATTTGGTGGCGAAAGCAGGTGCGGATGGTATCACAGCACATTTGAGAGAAGACCGACGTCATATGACCGATGCGGATATTGCGAGTTTGACTACTGAAATTGATTTACCGTTAAATTTGGAAATGGCAGCAACTGACGAAATGTTAAAAATCGCACTTAAACATCTCCCTCATGCTGCCTGTATTGTTCCAGAAAAGCGCCAAGAGCGTACCACAGAGGGAGGTCTCGATGTCGTCGGAGGGCAAAACTATTTAATGCCAATTATCCGTTCATTGACTGATAGTGGTATCAGGGTTTCTTTGTTTGTTGAGGCCGATATGCTACAAATTGATGCGGCAAAAAATCTTGGAGCTTCTGTCGTCGAGATCCATACAGGTGCTTATTGTAATGCATCAGGGATTTTGCGCGAACAAGAACTAAGTCGTATTAAAAAGGCAGCTGTTCACGCCGCAGGACTTAATATCGAAGTGCATGCAGGTCATGGGTTAGGTTTTGACACGGTCGGAGCAATTGCAGAGATACCACAATTTTCTGAGCTTAATATTGGGCACTTTCTAATTGGGGAGGCAATCTTTGAAGGTTTGGATAGTTCTATAAAGAGGATGCGCTCACTCATGGATAATGCGCGTGCCACGTTAGGTGGCGAACGTTAAGGTTAAAGGTGGTCAATGATGATAATTGGTATTGGTAATGATTTAATTAATATTTCTCGTATAGCAAGAACAATTGAGCGTTTTGGGAATAGGTTTATTCAGCGTATTTTTACGGAAGAAGAGCAAATAAAATCAGAAAAACGGAAGCTAAAAGTTGCAAGTTATGCTAAGCGATTTGCTGCAAAAGAAGCCTGCTCAAAGGCTCTGGGGAGTGGGTTTAGAAAGGGTGTGTTTTGGCACGATATGGGTGTCGTTAACTTACCGTCTGGGAAACCAACGATGAATTTAACAGGTGGTGCGTTGAAACGTCTTAAAGAGATTACACCTGAGGGGCAGGTTGCGCAGATAGACCTTACGCTCACTGACGAACCGCCTATGGCAGAAGCATTCGTAATTATTTCAACAGTTTTAAGTTCAAAAATTGATGGTGGTTGAAGCCTCAAATATTGTTGTTGGTTGGAGGCCCAGTAGTGTTTCAGGTTGGGGCATTTACGCACAAAATTTACTGTGCCAAATTATGGAAAAAGGCCGTAACCCAATATGTTTTTTATCTCCCCATTTAATGGATGTCTCTCCGGATGTCGCTAGCTTGCTTAAACCTGTGCTTCAGAAACAGGCTTACCTTGAAGAACTTTTGGATAAAGTGGGTTTGTTAGAATTTGATTATCCTGTCTTACATGCGCTTAGAAATGATTTTAAACCATCGTTGGCGGATCAAAATGCGCGCGGAAACAAAAATATAGGCATCACGTTTTTTGAGAGCACTGAAATATCAAGTGAGGGTTTAGTTCGTGCTAATGAATATGATCTTATTGTGACAGGCTCAAGCTGGAATAAAGATATTTTAGAAAGCAGTGGTCTAACTAACGTGGTTAACATTTTTCAGGGTATTGATCAAAATTTATTTAAACCGTGCAAGAAAGATTTGAAATATCCAGATCGTTTTGTAATTTATTCCGGCGGTAAGCTTGAGTATAGGAAGGCGCAAGACGTTGTTTCTACTGCGTTTAGGGAGTTTCAAAAAAAACACACCGAAGCCTTATTGATTTTTGCTTGGGCCAATCAATGGACAAAAATAATGCCAACAATTAGTCAATCAAAATTCACTAAAGGGCATCCAAATGTGACAGATAGTAATCTTATGTTGATTGATGAGTGGCTGATTAAGAACGATTTGTTGGAAGATACTTTTATTAATTTAGGTATGCCACCAAACAAAGCCCTTCCCGGGTATATTTCTACTGCAGACATGGCTATTTTTCCTAACCGATGTGAACCAGGAACTAACTTGATGGCAATGGAAGCAATGGCAATGGGGCTACCATGCGTCATTTCGGCTAATACTGGCCACCTTGACTTGATAGCAGAAAATAGATGTTACCCGCTTATTGATCAAACCCCAGTTGAACCCTATCCACCCTATAATGAAGTTAAAGGTTGGCGTGAACCCACAATTGAAGAAACCTTAGGTCGAATGGAGGAAATCTACCAGGATCGAACTGAAGCCCGTCACAGAGGTGCCGAAGCGACAAATTTTATGAGTAAATTTACTTGGTCAAATCAAATTGATCACTTGTTATCTGAAATAGATGCTTTATATGGAGTTTAAATTTATTATTTCTCTTATAGAATTATGAAGAATAAACTGGATACTTTAAATTTTATCAACATTCAAAAATGGTTTTGGTTATGAAAAGTAGTGATAAAGGTGGTTTTTTAGACACGTTGAAAACAGTCGTATATGCTGTATTAATTGCAATGGTAGTTAGAACGTTTGGATTTGAGCCTTTTAATATCCCTTCTGGTTCTATGGTACCAACCTTATTGGTTGGTGATTATCTTTTTGTATCTAAGTCTTCCTATGGTTATTCGAAGCACTCGTTAATGTTTAGCTTACCTTTGATCCCTGGCCGAGTTTGGTTCGCCGAACCAAAACGCGGCGACGTTGCGGTTTTTAAGCTACCTTCTGATAGTTCAACAGATTATATTAAACGTATTATTGGATTGCCTGGAGAAAAAATCCAAATGAAAAATGGTCGTTTGTTCATTAATGGTAAAATTGTGCAACGTGAACGTATCGACGATTTTGTTCAGACAGGCTTTGGCGGTAATGTAAGAATGACAGCACAGTATAAAGAAACTCTACCTAATGGTAAAACTCACAACATTCTTGAGGAGTGGGGTGACAAAGGCCCCCTCGATAATACGGGTGTTTATCAAGTGCCAACTGGTCATTATTTTGCCATGGGTGATAATAGGGATAATTCACAGGATAGTCGTGTTCTTCCCGCAGTAGGCTTTATTCCTAAGGAAAATTTAGTTGGACGTGCTAAAATTTTATTTTTTTCGACCAATGGTAAGGCTCGTATTTGGGAAATTTGGAACTGGCCAATATCCATTCGGTTCGAGCGTTTATTTAAAGATATAATTTAGTTTCAATGTTAAATGACCTTTCCAAGCTATCTAATTTGCTTGATCATAAATTTGCTACACCAGAATATTTGAGGGTAGCTTTGCGTCACTCAAGTCTGTCAGTTGGAGGCCCTAATGGTTCAAATGAACGGTATGAGTTTTTGGGAGACCGTATTTTAAATTTAGCGATAGCAGAGATGCTTTTAGGTAGATTTCAAAATGAGAGAGAAGGGGATATTGCTAAACGTCATACTGCTTTGGTGCGACAAGAAACATTAGTTAGAGTTGCCGAGACAATTAATTTGGGTAACTTTATTGAAATGGACGACGGTACTGAGGCGAAAGGTGGTAGAAATAATTCAAGTATCTTGGCAGATTGTTGTGAGGCAATTATAGCTGCTCTTTATATCGATGGTGGTATAGATGCCGCTAATAATTTTATTTCAACGCATTGGATGCAAATGCTTGATGAATCAAAGGAGCCCCCTAAAGATGCAAAAACAACCTTACAAGAATGGGCGCAAAGTCAAGGGTTGCCTTTACCTAAATATCGTGAAGATAGTATGATGGGACCCGCCCACGAGCCGGTTTTTATTATTGAAGTAATGGTAGAGGGAAAGGGTCCAGTTACGGCCTCGGGCACATCAAAACAAAAGGCAGAACAATTGGCAGCAAAGTTATTATTAAAAGAGTTAAAAGATGGATAGTCCGTCAGAAACTTTATGTGGATTTGTTGCTATTCTAGGGGCACCAAATGTTGGAAAATCAACTTTATTAAATCGAATTGTTGGTACTAAAGTATCAATAGTTTCGGCTAAAGTTCAGACAACGCGCACGCGAGTTCTAGGTATTGCATTGGATGGTGCGGCACAGCTTATTTTCATAGATACACCGGGTATTTTTTTACCTAAGCGACGTTTGGATAGAGCTATGGTTGCTGCTGCTTGGGGCGGAGCAGGAGATGCGGACCGCATTTTATTGCTTATTGACAGTAAAAGGGGAGTGGACCCGGATACGCAGTTAATTATTGATAAGTTACTAAAACAAGGTGGTCGTAGTGTAGATCTAGTGCTTAATAAAATTGATTTAGTAGATAAACAAAAATTACTAGGACTTACTCAAACACTCAATAACTATGGAATTTTTGATAAAATTTATATGGTATCCGCAGAAAAGGGTGATGGTGTAGGAGATCTTGTTTCTTATCTAAAATCAAAAATGCCATTTAGTCCTTGGCTTTTTCCTGAAGATCAGATTTCTGATATGCCAATGCGACTTCTTGCTGCAGAGATTACACGTGAACAGCTTTTTATTAAGCTTCACCAGGAATTGCCTTACGCTGCAACAGTTGAAACCGAAACCTGGCAAGAGAAAGATGATGGAAGTATTCGAATTGAGCAAACAATCTACGTAGAACGTGGTTCTCAACGCTCAATTGTCTTAGGTAAAAATGGAAAAATGATTAAATCTATAGGCGCGGAAAGCCGCCGTGAATTAGCTGGTCTTGTTGACTCTGTTGTACATTTATTTCTTTTTGTTAAGGTTCGTGAAAAATGGGGAGACGATCCTTCACGCTATAGTCAGTGGGGCCTTGATTTCAATGCCTAGCTAGCCAAGCTATCTAAGTTGCATATTTTTATTCCTAAGAGTTAGGCAACAATATTATCATGAATTGGTCTGATGTTGGGATTGTTTTATCGTCGAGTAAGTTTGGGGAAAGTTCTGTAATAGTCTCGTTGATGACACCAGAGCACGGCCGACATTCGGGGTTAGTTCGGGGGGGTAGTGGCAATAGAGCTAGAGGGATATATCAGGCTGGAAATATGGTCTCTGTTGATTGGAGTGCGCGAATCGAAGACCAGCTTGGTAGTTTCAGATGTGAATTATTAAAGCCGCTGGCCGCCCTTTATTTAGATGATTCTTTGCGTTTGGCTGGTTTATCTTCTGCTTGCGCGGTCGTAGAAAGAGCCTTACCGGAACGCGAGAACTATCTAGATGTCTACGAATCATTATTTAATTTTTTAATTAATTTGGAGTCTAACAATTGGTTGGAAAATTACGTTCGTTGGGAAATTAGTCTTTTAGCCTCGCTTGGTTTTGGTCTAAATCTTTCGTCTTGCGCCTCTACTGGTCAGCATTCTGATTTAATATATGTTTCACCAAAATCAGGTCGAGCCGTGTCTGCTATCGCAGGAAAGCCATATAAGGACAAGCTTTTAGGGTTACCAAATTTTTTAACACACGAGGTAAAAACATCCACACTTTTAAATTATGATGCTATTTATCAGGGGCTTTATTTGACTAGTTATTTTTTAGACCGCAATGCTTTTATCCATAACAAAAATGGGGCCCCATCTGCGCGGTCGCGGTTGGTTGACCAGGTAAAGCAAAAGCATATTATTGCTGAACGATAAATAAAAATATTGTGAGATTGAAATGAACGTAGCTACTAAGCCTCCCGAACCTACCGGTGATATTAGGGATACCCGTCTCGCAGATGCGATTGGCGAGCGTTATCTATCTTATGCTTTATCAATAATAATGTCGCGTTCTTTGCCAGATGTTCGAGATGGTTTAAAGCCGGTTCACCGTAGGCTTTTATTCGCTATGCGCCAGCTCAAGCTTGATCCGAATCAAGGGTTTAAAAAGTGTGCAAGAGTTATTGGCGATGTTATTGGCAAATATCACCCCCATGGGGACCAGTCGGTCTACAATGCTCTGGTACGCTTGGCTCAAGAATTTTCTGTAAGGTATCCTCTAGTGGATGGGCAAGGCAACTTTGGTAACATTGATGGCGATAATCCAGCGGCTATGCGTTATACGGAAGCTCGTATGACTGCCGTTGCATCAGCAATTCTAGATGGCATTGATGAAGATGCTGTAGATTTTCGAGAAACTTATGATGGTGAAGATAGTGAGCCGATTGTGATGCCGTCATCTATTCCGAACCTCTTGGCCAACGGAGCAGAAGGTATTGCAGTTGGTATGGCGTGTAGCATTCCGCCCCATAACCTAGAAGAGTTATGTACTGCTCTAGTTCATCTAATTAAATTTCCAAAGGCAACAAATGCTAAGTTAGTGTCTATGGTGCCCGGGCCTGATTTTCCAACAGGTGGCGTGTTGGTTGAGGATAAAAGTGTCATAGAAGCTGCATATAAAACTGGAAGAGGGGGCTTCCGAGTTAGAGCCCAGTGGCAAACTGAGCAATTAGGGCGTGGGCAGTATCAAATTGTGATAACAGAGATACCGTTTCAAATCCAGAAATCTCGCCTTATAGAAAAAATAGCAGAATTATTAATTGCTAAAAAGTTACCGTTCTTGGAAGATGTTAGAGACGAGTCTGCTGAAGATATAAGGGTGGTTCTTGAACCTAAAAATCGAACTATTGATCCGCAAGTGCTGATGGAACAAATGTTTAGGTCAACTGAACTTGAAACAAGGTTTAGTATGAATATGAATGTTCTGGATGCAGATCATACACCAAAAGTAATGAACCTTCATGAAGTTCTAACAGCCTTTTTGGATCACCGGCATGTAGTTTTAATAAGGCGAACAAATTTTCGTCTCCGGAAAATTAATACTCGATTAGAGATGTTAGAAGGCTATCTCATCGCCTATCTAAATTTGGATGAAGTTATTCGTATTATTCGTGAAGAAGATAATGCAAAACGTACTCTGATTCACGCTTTTAAGTTAAGTGAGAATCAAGCAGAGGCAATTTTAAATATGCGTTTGCGTAGTCTCCGCAGGCTAGAAGAAATAGAGATTAAAAATGAGCATGATGCCCTTACTAAAGAGCAAGCTGATCTTAATAAACTTGTTAAGAGTAAGGAGCTTCGTTGGAAAACAATTTTTCAACAAATTACTGAAACAAAAAAGAAATTCTCTGGAAAAGTCGATATAAAATATAAGCGACGAACTGTGATTGGCTCGGCACCTACTAATGTCAACATTCCTGTTGATGCTTTTATTGAAAAAGAACCTGTGACTATAATGTTTTCAGATAAGGGGTGGATTAAAGCTGGGAAAGGGCATGTGGACCTTACCGCAGAAGTGAAATATAAAGATGGAGATTGTGGAAAATATATATTACATGCTGAAACAACAGATAGAATTTTATTGTTTAGCACTAATGGACGCTTTTACACGATTTTTTGTGACAAACTTCCTGGAGGGCGTGGTTTCGGCGAACCTGTGCGTCTTATGATTGATCTCGATAATGATCATGATATCATTGGTCTCTTTATTTATAAGCCAGAGGTTAAGTACTTGCTTGCCTCAAGTTTCGGTCGAGGTTTCATAGTTAAGTCGGAAGATGTGATTGCCCAAACAAAGGGTGGCAAACAGATACTCAATGTAAAAGGTGAAGATGAAGCTGCGGCAATCTGTCCTGTTGAGGGTGATTGTATTGCTGTAATAGGAGAAAATAGGAAGCTGTTGCTTTTCCCTATTGATGAAATACCTGAAATGACGAGAGGTCGTGGTGTCATTTTACAGCGGTACAAAGATGGAGGTTTAGGAGATATTAAAACGTTTATAAAATCCGAGGGACTGTCATGGAAGACTGGAGATAAAACGCGAACAGAAACCGACCTAGTGGCGTGGGAAGGTAGGCGATCTCAATCTGGGCGCCTACCACCTAAAGGTTTTTCGCGCTCAAACAAGTTTTCGTAAAAGGTGATTCCAGTTTAATTGACACTATCCTAGGACGTGTTAGTTAATAGTGTGGTGACTTATGTTTATTCATTTTGTTAGAGGAGTATTGAGATGACACAACACACTCAAAATATGAGTTCTTCCCAGTCAAATTTAATTAACGCTTTAGTACCCTCGATCCAAGATAGTTGGCTTAAAAAAATTATTTTGATTTTTATTGGTACTCTTCTTTTAACGTTATCAGCAAAGATTCAGGTTCCATTTTACCCTGTACCTATGACCATGCAAACTTTTGTGATATTAATCATTGGTATGACTTTTGGCTGGAAGCTAGGAAGCCTAACGGTTCTCTTCTATTTGATTGAAGGTGCAATCGGGTTGCCCGTTTTTGCAGGAACCCCTGTCCAAGGTATCGGACTTCCTTATATGATGGGACCAACGGGCGGATATTTAATTGGATTTATCGTTGCAACCTGCACCGTAGGGTATCTTGGGGAGAAAGGTTTTGATCGTAGCTTTTTGACGACGTTTATCGCAATGACTATTGGTACTGTGTTGATATTTCTTTGTGGTTATACATGGATCTCCAGTTTTTTTGGGTTTGAGAAAGCTTTCTTGTATGGAGTCTTGCCTTTTGTATGGAGCGAATTATTTAAAGTAGCTCTGGCAACTGCTGTGTTACCCCTTTGTTGGCGCTATCTAAAGCATGATACTTAGCCAAATATCAATTTAGGCAACCAGGTAACAATGCTGGGGAAGATCCAGAATAAAGATAATCCAATTAATTGGATTATAATAAACGGTATGACGCCCTGATAAATTTGTGATGTTTTTACTTCGTTTGGAGCAACCCCACGTAAGTAAAACAATGCAAACCCAAAGGGAGGTGTTAGGAAACTTGTCTGTAGGTTAACTGCAATCATTACGCCAAGCCATAAGGGATCAAAACCCAGAGCTATTAAAATTGGTCCAACTATTGGCACAACAACAAAGATGATTTCAATAAAATCTAAGAAAAATCCAAGAAAAAACAAAACTACCATCACCAAAAGCATCGCTGAAAAAGCACCACCGGGTAGATTTCTTAAGAATTCTTCTATAACCGTATCACCTCCAAATCCCCTAAATACTAGAGAAAACATCGATGCCCCAATGAGTATTATAAAAACCATTGAACTTATTTTAGTGGTTTCTTGGGAAACTTTTTTTAATATGCTGAGAGTAAGAACACCTCTTTGCCATGCTAGTGTCGACGCTCCGATAGCACCTACAGCTGCCGATTCCGTTGGTGTTGCAATTCCTGCCAGTATTGAGCCAAGAACAATAATTATTAAAAAAAGTGGTGGAAAGATGGTCTTGAATAAATGAGTAATGCTAGTTTTTTTTAACTCGCCGATAGTTTGTATTGCTGGACAAGTATTTGGTTTAAAAATCGCCAGAAAAATTTGCCATAATACATATAAGCTTACAAGAATTAGCCCTGGAATTAATGCTCCAGCAAAAAGATCAATAGCTGTTACCGGAACTGGTACTAATATCCCTTTCATTTCTGCTGCTTGTTCGTTAGCGCCTTGCAAGATATCACCTAGTAAAACAAGTACTATTGAAGGTGGAATTATCTGCCCAAGTGTTCCGGATGAGCAAATTAAACCGGATGCTAGTCTGGGGTCGTAGCCTGCACGAAGCATTACTGGCATACTCATTAAGCCCATGGTAACGACGGTGGCTCCAACGATACCAGTAGAGGCTGCAAGCATCGCTCCCACTATTAGTACGGATATACCTAACCCTCCCCTTAGGGTTCCGAATAAACTACCCATCGCTTCTAATAATTCACCTGCTAAATTTGATTTTTCCAGCATAACACCCATAAAAATAAATAATGGGACCGCTACTAGAGGTTCATTTTTCATAACTCCAAATATTCGAAGAGGATAAATATTGAGAATGCCAGAATTAAATATATCTAAGAAATCGCCAATAAATGCGAATAATAGAGCGGAGCCTCCCAATGTAAGTGCCACTGGAAACCCAAGGACCAAAAGCCCAATTGTAGAAAGAAACATTATCAAACTGAGATACTCTGGTGTCATAGGGCTATATCTTTTGAAGCATCTTCTTGATGACTGCTGGGCACTTTATGTCCAAGTAGCGTAATAAAATTACGCAGAAGCATAGAAATAAACTGAAGCGCAAATAAAATTGCGAATACCCCAATCACAGTTTTAAGTAGAAATACCCCCTCCATACCGCCAGCCTCCGCTGATTTTTCTAGGTTCATCCAAGATCTTAAAATTAAAGGTAGGCTTCGATCCAGCAATAGTACTAAAAGTGGAAGGGCAAGAAAAAGGCATCCGAAAATATTTACCATGGCTTTATAGCGAATGCTGGCATCACGGTAAATTACGTCAATTCGGACGTGCCCTTCGTGCAATAGTGTGTAACCGGCTCCTAGTAAAAAAATGACGGCGTGTGTCCAAACATAGAGCTCCTGCATCCAGATCCATCCGATTGAAAATGTGTATCGCAATACCACTACGATAAAAACATTAACCACCATCAATACTGTCAACCAGGCGACAAATTTTCCTACCGCTTCGTTAACAGTATCTATGGTTTGTATTAATAATATTAGAAATTTCATTGTAGGATTCAATTGGTTTTGTTTGTTATACAAAAATGGGCAATCCATAGTCTATGAATTGCCCATTTCTATAAAATTACATCTATATTATGCTTTTGAGAAACTAAATTGGTTTAAAATTTGCAGCGACCCGTGCTTTAAGAAAAGCTCCCTCGGAATAGCTGGACCAATCGACCATTGTGCTACGAAATTTTACGATATGATTATAAAGTAATTTTGCATCTGCAGACTTACTAGCTATATTTGTCATAACTTCTGGAGCACGTGATCCTATTGCATTTATTAGTTCATCACCGTAATTGTTTAATTTAACTCCATGATCCTTAACAAGCTTTTGTAATGCAGAATTATTTATCGCTTGGAATTTTGATAGTATAAACATGTTCGTCGCTACTGAACCGCGGTATATAATTTGTTTAAGTTCACTATCTAATTTCTCCCACTCTTTTAGATCAAAAAACCCGTCAAGAATTGTACCTGGTTCATGCCAACCAGGATAATAGTAGTTCTTAACTACCTTAAATAATCCTTTACCCATGTCTGCGGCAGGACCAATCCACTCTGTGCCATCAATTGCTCCAGAAGTTAGCGCGGGAAGAACTTCACTGCCTGGAAGTAACACTACATTCGTTCCAAATGTTTTTAAGATCTCTCCGCCAAGGCCCGGCATTCTAAATTTTAGACCTTTTAGGTCTTTGACCTTTGATATTGGTTTTGCGTACCATCCTCCCATTTGATTTCCCGTATTACCCATAGGTAAAAATTTAAGTCCAAGTGGGTTGTAGGCCGCTTTGTCAGATATTTCTATACCGCCACCATAATAACACCATGCGTTTTGTTCTTGGGCATTTAGGCCATAAGGCATAGCAGCGACAAAAGAGATGGAGTCTGATTTTCCAGCCCAATAGTAGGGTGCCCCATAACCCATTTGTGCGGTGCCACTTTGCACTGCATCAACAGCTTCAAATGGTTTAACAAGCTCACCTGCGTGATAAACTTTTATAGTTAGTCGGCCGCGCGATGCTTCTTTTACAAATTTGGCAAATTCGTTTAATGCTTGACCAAGTAGTCCAGCTTTTCCAAATGCTGAAACTGCGGTCCATTGTTTTTTTCCTTGTGCAATAGCGGGACTTGGTAAAGTTGAAGCTGCAGCGAGGGTGCTAATTGTAGCAAGACCTCCACCGGCATTTGTAATAAATTCACGTCTTTTCATTTAATTTCTCCCAAAGGTATGTATAAAAACGGTCCTGTTGGTAGATTTTAATTTTTTATTACTAGATAATTTACCCAATGATTAGTATAGTATCTTTTCCACACCGCGCAACTAGAGTACTACAATTTAGAAAATATAGTAAATAGAATTCAACAATCATATTGGAATTAGACTAAATTACCTTTTTTAATTTCTCCCATCCGAGTCCATTATAGCACTCTAAGGGCTGGAATTTATCTTTATATGTCATTTTCTGGCTACCTTTGACCCAATAGCCTAAATATAAATATGGGAGAGAAAGCTGTTTTGTTTTTTGTATAAGCCAAAGAATAATGTAACTCCCGAGGCTATTTTTTTTGTATGTGGGATCAAAATAACTATAAACAGCGGATAAGCCATCTTCCATGATGTCTACTAGGCAACCTGCTATAAGCATTCCATGTTCATTGTGGAAATCAATATGTGATGTAACAACAGGTGTTTCTTCGATTAATGCTTGAAAGTCATAATAATCCATAGTCGCCATATCACCGCCGGTATGGCGTTTGTCTTGGTATAGTGAAAACAATTCAAAGCGTTCGTTAGTTGCTTTAGCTGGGCTCTCGTTGACTACTAAATTCTGATTAATGCGCAGAATGCGACGCTGTGAATTAGACGGTTTGAATTCTTCGACCACATTTCTAACGGCCAAGCATGCAGAGCACTCATGACAAACCGGGGTGTAAACTAAATTATGGCTGCGGCGAAATCCAACTCGAGATAATTTATCGTGTAATGGTATTGCATCTGCTGTTGCCAAATCAGTCACCATACGGCGTTCAGTTTTTCCATCAAGGTAGGGGCAGGGAATAGGTGCCGTGATGAAAAATGGAATTGGCCTTTTTTTTATATTGTGCTTCATTGAAGTATAACTTCTAACGCCGTTTTCTCGGAAAGGTAGTTGAGTAAAGCTTTTGACTGATGGTGTTACTTAATGAGCTAATGTATATTAACCTTTGCATTTTTTACTAAAATAAACCAGGACTGATTATATTAAATATTTTCAGGTGAAGTTTTTAGCCCTTATTTAGCAACTTTGAAGCTTCAACGGCCATATATGTTAAAATAGCATCTGCGCCAGCACGCTTAAAGGATAAGAGGCTTTCTAGGATGGCATTATCATTATCCAGCCAACCGTTCTTTACAGCTCCTTTAATCATTGCGTACTCACCAGACACCTGGTATGCCAAGGTTGGAATTCCAAATTCTATTTTGATGCGGCTGACCACGTCTAAATAAGGCATGCCGGGTTTAACCATTACCATATCTGCACCTTCTTCTATATCTTGGGCTACTTGGCGAAGAGCTTCGTCTATATTTGCGGGGTTTATTTGGTAAGTTTTTTTATCACCTTTTAATGCGGTTTTTGACCCTATGGCATCGCGGAATGGCTCATAGAAGGAAGAGGCATATTTAGCAGCATAGGATAAAATGCCCACATTTTTAAAACCAGCGATGTCTAGGGCCTTTCGTATGGCACCAACACGTCCGTCCATCATGTCTGAAGGTGCTATAATATGGCACCCAGCCTCCGCTTGAATAACTGACTGCTTGCACAGAATTTCAACTGTGTCGTCGTTAAGAATGAGGTTGTTTTGGAGTAATCCATCGTGGCCATCACTATTAAAAGGGTCGAGCGCTGCATCACAAATTATCCCCATTTCCGGATAGCTTTTGGCTACTTTACGAATAGATTGGCAAACAAGGTTATCTGGATTTAAGGCTTCTTTAGCATCAGGTGTTTTTTTTGCAGGATCTATTTCTGGAAAAATAATGACAGCTGGTATACCAGCTTCCTGTGCTTCTCCAACAATATCATCGAGCAAATCGATCGAGATGCGATTAACACCTGGCATAGAGGGTATTGGGTCGGCGCGCCCTTTTCCCATGCCAACAAAAATTGGCAGTATAAAGTCATTTGAAGTTAGATCATTCTCGGCAACCAAGCGTCTGGTCCAGTCGTAAAGACGATTTCTTCGCATGCGCGTTTTGGGAAATTTTCCGGATATTATTGTTTTCATAGATATTATCAATTTAGCAATTGCTCGAGGGAAGGGTTCAACCTTCTCCCGAGCAAGTTTAAGTTATGCGGCCGATAGCGCTTGGTCAAGATCCGCTATGATGTCATCAATATGTTCGATACCAATTGATAACCTTACATACCCAGGAGTGGCACCTGATTGAATTAGTTCTTCAGGTGATAGTTGAGAATGAGTTGTTGATGCGGGATGGATAGCCAAGCTCCTAGCATCCCCAATATTAGCAACATGAAAGAACATTTTTAATGTATCGATAAATTTCATCCCAGCTTTCTTGCCACCTTTAAGCTCAAAACCAACTAAACCACCGTAACCATCTTTCAAATAAGCATCTGCACGACGCCGAAGTTCTCCACTCTGGACGCTAGGATGAATTACGGTTTCAACTTTCTCATGGCTTTTTAGATAGTCGACGACTTTTATGGCATTTGCACAGTGCTCTTTCATCCTCAGAGGTAAAGTTTCTAATCCTTGAATGACATTGAAGGCGTTTGTGGGTGTCGTCGCTGCCCCAATATCGCGGAGTAGTATAACTCGAGCACGGAGGATATAAGCGATTGGCCCGAGCGGTTTAACTGCTTCAGTCCATATTGCGCCGTGATAACTTGGGTCTGGGTGGTTAAGGCTAGGAAAGCGGTCTCCTCCAGCTTCCCAGTCAAAATTCCCACCATCGACAAGAATTCCACCAATTGAAGTACCGTGTCCACCCAGCCATTTTGTTGTTGAATACATTACAACTGCTGCTCCATGATCAAAAGGACGGCATAAAAGAGGAGCAGCGGTATTATCCATAATCAATGGAACCCCGAGTTTACGGCCAATATCTGCGACTTCTTTGATTGGAAATACATTTAGTTTTGGATTAGGAAGCGTTTCTGCATAATAGCAACGAGTTTTTTCGTCTGTAGCTTCGGCAAATCCATCGGGGTCGGCTGGATCAACAAAGCGGCATTCAACACCAAAGTCCTTTAACGTGTTTGCAAACAAATTCCATGTCCCCCCATAGATGTTTGTAGAGCTAACAAAATTATCACCAACCCGACACAAGTTCATCACAGAAAACATTGATGCTGCTTGTCCCGAAGCGAGGGCTACAGCTGCAACCCCACCTTCCATTGCTGCAACTCGCTGTTCTAAAACATCATTAGTTGGGTTCATTATTCGCGTGTAAATGTTACCTAGTTCTTTCAGTGCGAAAAGGTTTTCGGCATGCTCTGTATTTTTAAACTGAAATGAGGTTGTTTGGTGAATTGGAACCGCAACTGATCCGGTGGTTGGGTCTCCCCGATGACCTGTATGTAAAAGTATTGTTTCTGGGTTTGTATAATCTGCGCACATATCTGTTTTCCCTCCTGGTTAGCCCTGGTAAAAAATAACTGTAATAAGTATTATAATTATCTCATGTAATAATCCA
>CAJQSN010000036.1 GCA_905614355.1 uncultured Rhodospirillales bacterium
TAATATTGGTAAAACCCCACAAATCAACTAGTAATTTCATACATTGTAAAAATATTTTACGTAGGAATTAAATGCGTCGTCTCTATGGCAGGATTTCTTCCATAAACGTGCAAAAAGTTGCTTGGGCGTTAGCAGAAATGAATCTTGATTTTGACTGGGTTGTTAAAGATGGATGGAATGGCAGGCAACAGATTTATGGGGTGCCCCACGTCCAGTATTTTGGGGGTTAATTAGGGCACCATCAAAATATCGTGATATTGACGTGATCTATAAAAATATAGAAAACTGTCACCAAGAAATACAACTTCTAAATGATTTTTTATCAGATAGACCTTTTATATCAGGGGAAGAATTTTCAATGGGCGATATACCAGCTGGTTGCGCTATGTATCGTTATTATTCATTACCAGAGGAATTCATGAAATGGCCTAATTTACCTAACCTAGAAGCCTGGTACAACCGCCTATCAAAGCGTTCCGCTTTCATAGATTTTATAATGTTACCACTGGTATAGGCGCTATAGCCTTACGCGCCATCTCTGTAAACACAACGTTCATAGGTAGAATTAATATTAACCTAAACAACCGTCGTTTTAATTTCTAAAAATAACGATCTCATCTGACCTGCTATACCCTAACATTAGACGCGCACGTTCTTCGAGCATGTCTTCATTTAGACTGTATGGATTTAGAAGGGCCACACGGTTTTGAAGCTCAACCCGTTTGCGGCTCAATATTGAATGCGTATTCTCAGCTTGCGTAACTTGCTTACTTAATTGCCAAAATGCGATCAAACCTCTATCACCTTGAACCGCATGATAGACAAAATAGAGTATTAAGCAGACACCTATTATAGGACCAATGATGTGTCGAGAGCGGAGCCGTAACTCAGTTAGAACCTTCATAGTGACCCAATCGGCATTCTGCCGTTACCATTACATTGATCAAATACAACACAGAAAATCAATAGATCAACCGCGACAAGCTTCAGCTTGTAAGGCATAATCAACGAAACTGATAACTTAGAATGGTTTCTCCTAGTACTCATTACAGGGGAGCTAAACCATCCACATTTATCTTTTGATCGGACTTTTCTGCCGATCTCTTTAATGGAACCGACTATGATTTTGAAAGATTAATATATCGTTAAATTCAACTTAAAATTAACAATTATTTATCGCATGAACTTAGTGCGTCATTGCAGGTATTGAAAGTGAAACACAATTATGCCTGCAAAATACCAATGCAACTCTAAAAAGCTGAGAAAATAATTTATTGATTTTTGTATTACCCACTCGTAAAAACTAACGTAAAATATTCTTGCCTGCAAAACTCCCAGCTGAACCTATTTCTTCCTCAATACGAATAAGCTGATTGTATTTTGCTAAACGATCTGACCGTGACAATGAACCCGTTTTAATCTGACCAGCATTAGTTGCAACCGCAATGTCAGCAATAGTGTGATCTTCTGTTTCACCGGAACGATGAGATATAACAGAAGTGTAATTAGCTCTATGTGCCATTTCTACAGCCTCAAGTGTTTCACTCAAAGTACCTATTTGGTTCACTTTGATTAAGATAGAATTGGCGATGCCCTTACTAATTCCTTTTCTCAATCGCTTGACGTTGGTAACAAATAAATCATCCCCAACTAACTGACACTTATTACCAATTTCTTCCGTTAGAAATTTCCAGCCATCCCAATCATCTTCAGCCATGCCATCTTCAATTGAGATAATTGGATATTTACCGACTAGGTTATCATAATATCGGGCCATTTTTTCCGAATTTAAGCGCTTATTTTCACCCGTCAAATGGTACAACCCGTCTTTATAAAACTCGCTCGAAGCAGCATCTAACGCAAGCACCACATCTTCACCTGGCCTAAATCCTGCAGTTTCAATTGACTTTACTATAATACTAATTGCCTCTTCTGTGCTCGAGAGATTTGGTGCGAAACCACCTTCGTCGCCTACGTTAGTATTATGGCCAGCATCCTTAAGGGCAATTTTTAAAGTTTGAAAGATTTCAGAGCCTATCCGTATAGCGTCAGAACAACTTTCTGCACCAATCGGCATGATCATAAACTCCTGAATATCAATTGAGTTATCGGCGTGTTCCCCACCGTTAATGATATTCATCATCGGTACAGGTAAAATCCTACTATTAGCTCCGCCTATATAACGATAGAGTGGCATTGAGGCTTCTTCCGCCGCAGCCTTTGCTACCGCTAAACTAACCCCTAACATTCCATTAGCGCCCAAACGAGATTTGTTTTCCGTACCATCAAGCTCTATTAATACATTATCTATGTGGATTTGATCTTCTGCATCCATTCCGACAAGAGCATCAAACATTTCTAAATTAACATTGTTACAAGCATTTAATACACCTTTACCGCCAAACCGTGCATTGTCTCCATCACGCAACTCAACCGCCTCATGCACCCCTGTTGAGGCACCTGAGGGAACCCCTGCACGACCTAAAGCCCCAGTTTCCAAAATAACATCAACTTCAACGGTGGGGTTCCCGCGGGAGTCAATAATTTCACGGGCATGTACATCTATAATTGCGGTCATGATTCACCTGCTCAACTTAGTTTGGTATAATTAATTCATAGCTTTAA
>CAJQSN010000037.1 GCA_905614355.1 uncultured Rhodospirillales bacterium
AATTGCCAGGACTAAGTCAAAGTTCCGTTTCCTTTGACATTACCCATATGTGACATTGAAATTCTGCCATGTTAATATAGAGTGTTTTAAATTTTGGGAGACAATCATGACAGCTAATGACGAGAAAATGAGCTATCCAGAACACTATTACCCTGGAGCGGAAGAGTTAAAACCGGATGAAATGCGGATCACAGCATTGGGCACTGGCCGCCCGTTCCTACGGCGCTCACAGGCTAATGCGAGTTGGCTTATAGAGCTCGGCAATGGCGACAAGTTCGTTTTTGATTTCGGTTTTGGCTCGCAGATGAATTTCACTGCCTTGGGAATTCCTTATGGCGATATTACTGCCTGGTTTGCGACCCATCTTCATACCGATCATGTGGGGGACTTTGGACAGGTGTGGGTCGGCTCTTGGACGGGCGGAAGGCTTAAACCATTGGAAATGTTTGGCCCCTCAGGTCCAGAACCCAAATATGGATTTAAGCACTTTTGTGAAAAGCAAATGGAGAGCTATGCCTGGGATACGGATACGCGCGTCGGGGCGCTGCCAGCGGTCGGGGCAGAGGTGAATGTCCACGAGTTCAACTATGCGGAAACCGGACCGGTTTACGAACACAATGGTGTCACCATCTCCAGTTTCCCAGCGGTTCATCAATATGGTGGGCCGGTTAGCCTCCGATTAGATTGGAATGGGCTATCCTTTGTCTACTCAGGAGACACGACGCCCAGCCAGTTTTTCATCGATAATGCACAAGACGCTGACGTGGTTGTGCACGAAACTTTTAACACGGTGGAACAACTGATGGAGCGTTCTGGTTACGATGAACGCTCAGCGCGTGCTATCGGGACATTCGTACATTCCGCTCCGGAAGAAGCAGCAGTGGTCCTGAGGGAGGTCAATCCGCGCCTAGCTGTGGTATTTCATTTTCTCAACGATTTCGATACGGCTCAAGAAATCTACGACAAGATACGCCTGCATTATAAAGGGCCATTATCCCTTGCGACTGATTTCATGATCATCAATGTCACGCCCGACATCGTGATTACACGGATGGCCGAAGTCACCGATCATGCCTGGCCTAACAAATCCAAACATGAAGATTTTGGAAAGGCGGAACGAAAGCCGATGATGAAGATGGCCGATTGGTTGCTAAAAGCTCAGCTATTCCCGAAGGTGCCATCGGACCGGGGGTTGGTTAACAAGGGTGAGGAATAAAGGGCTTATCCATTTGGCCGCTTTGAAATAGAAGCGGACATTCAAGTGGTCTTCGATAATCTATTCACCTAATTTAAGGGGTCAGTCCTCCTGGAGCTAGTTTCTATTTTGGAGTATTCCAATACACGGTGAATCCACTTTCAGGCATACGTAAGATTGAGATGCGGTGTAAAGCTTGTAAGATTGTTAGGAAAGTGCCAATCTCGGACGTGTCACAGACAATCCCCCGCTCAAAAGGAGAAGAATATTGCAAGCTGGGAGAATGGAAGGACCAAATAATCAATCGCAGAGTCTTTCTCGGTGCGCAAAAGGCCTCTGTCTCAGCGATATCAACTGCGCCCGCCTGGGCAGCCTGAGCGCCCGCAATTAAAAAATGAAAGGGAGTAAAATTATGAAAATTAGAGCAATAATAGCAGGAATTGTGATTACCGCCGTCGCTGTGTTTGCAGGGGCAGCAACCGCGAAAGATTGGGCCCCCAAGGGTCCTCTGATGTTCTACATCGGTTTTGGCGCTGGTGGCTCGACCGACACGATGGGCCGAGTCATCGGCAAAGTGATGAAAGAACAGACCGGTTGGAACGTCGTCGTCGAGAATAAGCCAGGTGGCGGTGGCGCGGCGATGTTCACTAAAATCGCCAAGTCTAAACCCAACGGTCAAGTTGTGGGTATGGGCGTCAGTACGCCGATCCTAATGCAACTGGTTATGCGCCCTGAAAAGATGGCTTTCAATATCGATGACTTCGATTATATAGCCACCGTTGCGCGCGGCGAGCTCGCCGTAGTTGCGAGGTCGGACGCTCCGTTTAATGATTTGGAAAGCATGGTAAAATATGCCAAGGCTAAGGGCCCATTAATGATGGCACTAAACGCTAAGCCGGGAAAATTTGTGTTAGGTGCTGTCTCCAGGGCTACCGGCGCAAAATTCCAGTACGTCTCGACCAAAGGTGGAGCCGAAAGCATGAAACTTCTCATGGGTAAGCAGGTAATGGCCGCGACCGCCGGCGGCGCCCATGCTCCCTATCTTAAATCAGGTGACGTGAAAATGATCGCAGTCGCGAATGACTCTCGCCACAGCTATGCGCCGGATGTCAAGACGATTTTCGAGCAGGGTTATGGGGTTTCCGTCGATCCCTACTTTTTTATCGCCACCACCAAGGGGACCGATCCGGCCATATTAAGCACTCTGACCAAAGCGATCAGAAATGCCCTGGCAACGGATACAGTGAAGAAAATTGTCCGCAATGCGGCCAAAAGCGCACTCCTCAATCTCGGTCCGGCAGCGACCCGAAAGAAGATGGTAGACGGATTACCCGTCATGAAAAAGCTTGTTAAGCCCTAATGAGACCGCGCTCTGCTTGCGCAAGCGAGCAGAGCGCCGCTCTTCTATGGAACTCGCATGATACTTGAAACAGACAGAATTGCGGGGCTGATCATTGCGACCCTCGGCCTGGTCTTGTTATTCGTTGTCTTTCCATTTGCGATCGAAGACATGGATGACGGATCCATTAAGCCTGACACCCTGCCCAATGCAATTGCAGCTTTTCTGGTGGTCTGCGGTATTTTGCTGGCAATAAAAAGGAGCGAGCAGACTAAGAGAGACCCTCGGGAACTGATGTTGGTGCTGCTTTACCTTGCCATCATCGCGGCAGGCCTTTTTGCCATATCCCATTTTGGATTTCTCATCGTTTCCCCATTCCTGGCGCTGTCAATCATGCTGATCTTTGGAGAACGGCGCCCCATTTGGCTGGCGCTAGGCTGTGTGGGAATGCCAGCGATTATCTGGTTTCTGGTGATACAAGTACTCGAACGTTCGCTACCCTGAGGTTACTCTATGGTCGATTTAGACACCATTCTTGCCGGATTAAGCGATGCATTCACGTTATGGAACCTGTGCTTTGTAATCTTCGGTGTTGTATTGGGACAAGTTGTGGCCGCGATCCCTGGTATCGGCCCCGTTATGGCAATAGCAATTGCCATTCCCTTCACATTTGGGCTGGATCCACTTCCGGCGATTGCCTTTCTGGTCGGCGTGTGTAAAGGGGGTACGGTCGGCGGAGCTATTCCGGCAATTTTGATCAACACTCCTGGGACACCCGACTCCGCTGCAACTGCGTTAGACGGGCACCCGCTTGCGCGCCAGGGAAAAGCGCTAAAGGCAACAAAACTTGCGCTGTTTTCCTCTGTCACGGGGGACACTTTTAGCGATATCGTATTGATCACCGTCTCCGCCCCGTTGGCAATTCTCGCCTTAAGGATGGGGCCCGTCGAAGTGTTTGCCCTGATGGTATTTGCCTTTGCAGTCATTTCAGGCCTTGTTGGCAAATCCTTGATCAAGGGGGCGATTGCGGCGGCGCTCGGACTACTTGCCGCCATGATCGGCGCTGATCCCGAAAACGCATCGCCGCGTCTTATTTTTGGGCATTTCGAACTTTTCGACGGACTGCCCCTACCCGCTGTCGCACTCGGCATGTTGGCAATATCTGAAATAGTAACCCGGCTTGCACGGAACAAGGGCATCAATGACGCAGCAATCAAGCTATCGGATGATGGAGACCCCGCAAACCAGCGGGTCAGTTGGGCCGAGTACTGGTCATGCCGGTATACGATGCTGCGGGGGGCCGTCATCGGTACGCTTCTCGGCGCTACACCCGGGATAGGTAGCACCGCCGCCGCATTCATGTCCTATTCCTCAACCAAAGCCGCTTCTAAGGATCCCGACAGTTTTGGCAAAGGTAATATCCAAGGCGTCGCGGCCACGGAGTCGGCGAATTCGGCCGTCGTCGGAGCCAATCTGATCCCGCTTCTGACGCTTGGAATTCCCGGCAGTGTTAGTGCAGCGTTGCTCATCAGCGCATTTATGATTCATGGAATTCAGCCCGGCCCGATGTTATTTAAAGAACAGGGGCGTCTGATCTATGGGCTATTCGGAGCGATGATCATGGCCAATTTCCTTAATTTGTGGATCGGCCAAATTGGCCTAAGGCTATGGATCAAGGTGATCTCCGCGCCGCAATCATTCATTTATATTTCGGCTATTATGTTGTGCATCGTGGGAGTGTCCATGGCCGCAGGCGGCTTGTTTAGCGTGACGGTCATGCTGTTGTTCGCCATGCTTGGATACATCATGAACCGCTATGAATTTTCCATCGTCATCTTTATCATATCATTCTTCCTTGGCCCCCGTTTCGAGATTTCTATTGCGCAGAGCACCTCACTTATGAGCGGAGACTGGACCAAGATCCTGGAATATCCCATAGCCGTTGCTCTTTTGGTGATTTCGGTTCTGGTGCTGTTCTTGATCCTTCGCCGTTCGGCCCACCGCGTCAGCCAAGGGTTGATTTAATGTGGCGGTCCCTATTCTTCGTACCGGCCCTCAATGAGTGTCTCGTGGAGAGAGATGCCCAGAGAGGCGCTGACGCGATAGTTTTGCGAGAGTGGCCGGATCCTGTACCTCACCATTTTGCTCCTCTGCGTGGTCGGCGTGTTGATGTCGTCCGCGGAGGGGATCTCTGCGAGCTACATCGTGATCGGCCAAGCTAACACGGGGCGCAAGGCGCTTTTTGACATCAATATGGAGTACAAGACATGACAACTACCGGAACGCAATTGCGCAAGCTAATCGAAGCCCCCGAGATCACGGTCTTGCCCGGCGTGCATGACACCCTAAGCGCCCTTATCGCCCAAAGTTGCGGCGCGAAGGCCATCGCGGCAGGCGGATACGCCGCAACGGCGTCCCTTCTCGGGAGACCAGACAGCTCGCAATTGTCGCTGACTGAGCTGGGCGACTACTACGCCCGAATGACGGACCGGATCGAGATCCCGATCTTGGCCGATGGCGATACCGGCTTTGGCAATGTCACCAATGTCACTCGAACTGTGAGGGTGTTGGAACGTTCTGGCGTGGGCGGCTTCTTCATCGAGGATCAGATCTTTCCCAAGCGCTGTGGCCATATGGCGGGCAAAGCCATCATTGGCGTCGAAGAGATGGTAAGCAAGCTGAAGGCGGCGCTTGACGCGCGCCAGGGAGACACCATGATCATGGCGCGCACGGATGCCATCGCGACGGACGGTTTCCAAGAAGCGCTGGACCGCATGGCACTCTACCACGAGATCGGCGTGGATATTCTTTTCATTGAGGCGCCAACCGATCTCAGGCAGCTGCGCCAGATCCCCAAGGAAATCCCCGGCCCGTGCATGGTTAACTTGATCGATGGTGGCACGACCCCGTTGCTGTCGGCTGCGGAGTGCGAGGACATAGGCTATGCCGCCTGCGCCATGCCCGTCGCTGCCACCCACACTGTGGTAAAGGCGCTTCAGGCGTTCTACTGCGATCTCTTGAAGAACGGCGATCTGAGCGATGCGATGCACCACGGCGTGGGTTTTCAGGCCTACACAGACCTCGTCGGGCTGCCTCAGCAACGGGCGGCGGAGCAAGCCTACCTGGAGCAGGCACGCGTGCTCACGGAACGGATGGACAAATGACCGACCCGGCGCCTTTCGACGAGGGCACGGCTTCGCCACTTTCCGGGCTGTGGGTGTTTTGATTGGCGGTTGGATGTTTGACCTGACCGCAAAATACGGCTGGATTTGATGGCTGTCAGTTGCCCTAGCGGCGTTGGCTGGAATATTTTCTATATTAGTGAAGGAAATTCGCCCGACAGGAGCACAAAAAAGGCTGACTACTCCTTAATAAGGATACCCATAATAACCCTTCATTTTCAATAACCTATTTGCTCTTTGCCTGCAGATAATGGAGGATGGTGGGTCCTTCAATTAACCTAATTTATTTATATATAAAAATTGGACTACTCCAGGCTTGAAAACCATCCTCTGTAGTAACACACACCCATAAAGGGTTATCCTTCGAAGCATTTAAATTAATCTCTATTTCTCGCGAGAGCTCACGATGTGGATTATTGTCTGGCAATCGCACAACCTTAAGTTTTCTTTCCAGGCCACCACAATCAAGAACAACATCATCGACGCCTAGGTCATCTAATTTTAAATTAAGCTCACCTTGATTAGATTCTATTGAAATTTCGGCACCTGAAGAATTAGAGAGCCACACATCAAAGCCACCAAAATTACCAGTGGTTATTGCGTCAAATTGCACACAATTACCATTTTTAGCCTCAAGTAATTTTTCATGGTTCCAGGCGTTTATTTTTTCCAAACGCTCAATCTTCGTGTTCTTAAAAATTGCTTGACCAACCCAGTTTGTATTCCGTCCTCGCCCTCTATACTCAGCGCCACTCCAAATTACCCGGTAACGATCACCCATCTCTTCTTTAGTGTAGCCACGAACAGTTTCAATAACGTCTACGCCATTCCTTATTTCAATACGTTCAATCGGTGTTGGAGATTTCGCGAGCACTTTAAGCTTTACACTCTTATCTTCTGTTTGAACAATATCTCCCATCATTGCTAACTTTACTTCCGTCGATTGAGCTTCCTCGTATGCATTCGGATCTAGATCAAAAAGATTGCCATGACCCTCAAAATGGGCATTAACAGTTAAGTATAATCGATTTCCTGTGGTTCCAAAATGATGACGTTTTTTTATACAATCAAATAATCCATCTCGGGATAGTTCCTCCGCATAAAAACAAGTAAGCCCCCCATAGGCACCAAACATAGAAGCGCCCGGATAACTAGCACCTGGCCGACCTTTGTGGCCGTCACTATTACAAACAACCCCAGAACGGTGACCGAGAGGAAAACCATCTGTCAACAACCACTCGAACGTTCCCCATGCCGAATGAATTTCCATTGCCGTTTCTATCTTAGGATCATGAGCATATTTAATGTCAGCATAGCGACCGCCCACATGAGCATAAGCAAAGCAGTCCTCATCTTTTAATGCCGCGAATAATTCCCGCGCATCATTGACGTCAGTATTGATATCCGATTGATCAGTTAGAAGAGCATGTGATGATCGTCTAATTTGGCGCCCCTCCTCTCGGAAGTAAATATTTCGATCTCCACCAACAGATGTATTACCAGACCATTCGTAACCGGGTACAGTGACAAAACGTCCTTCATTATTATAAGAAGCTGTTAACTCATTAAGATATTTCCAAAAGGCATTATTAACTTGAAAATCATTAGCTTGATGACTAATCGCATCTAAAAATGCTAGGTCACGTGCAAAATCGAAATATTCTCGAGCATTCGTTATACCTATGGATTCTCCACTCTGACCGTGCAGATCAGCCCAATAACCTCCGTAAGACCCGTTTGAGATAATCAAGGGACCGGCTTCACACAAAAGATCATCGTTACGAGCATCGAAAATTTTAATACGTAGCTCGCCCTCATCAGAAACAGCTAATTTTTCAAACACTAAAGACTTCTGACCTTTTGAGAAAGTTACTGTTTCTGGCAGATTTTTTACCATAATATTTGGCTCTAGACGAAGCCTAGTATCGACCAAATTGGATGGATTACCCCAATCGTCTTCGGCCTTAATTCCAAGTTGAAACATTTCGTCTGGACGTCGCAAAGTTGAAATTATAGCCTTCCAAGTTACTGGTACTCCCGGCACAATCGAAATCGCTGGCTGGTCGCAAATGGGAACCCAATGCAACACTGCGCATGCATCAACCAGTACTTTGAATTCAAATCCACTTTCAACAAATGTTTGCATCTTAAAGCCAGGTGAACCCTCAGAAGTATCTCCGAAAGTAATAGTGATTGTGTCACCCTCGGATAGATAACCACCTGATATACCAACCGTGAGTGCCTTCATCCACGGACGTGAACCACCCATCTTTTCAAATTTTAGTGATGGTTTAGTTCCAAGGCTTGTCACTGCTGTGACAAAATTGGGAGATACCGGATTATCCACTTGCAACCCACCCCAATCTCCAAAAAAGCGAAAGACGACACGAATACTGCCATTATCATCAAGGCCAAATCGGCCAACGGTATACTTAAGCGTAAACGTCTGATAGGAACGAACTTGAAACGCACCCTCAGGTGATAATTCTGCTTGCCCATATAGTACGGGATCTTCTGCAGGAGACGCTGCTGGCCAAACTTCACCAACAAGGTTTGAATTTACAATTCTTAGATTTTTATCCGTCATTTACTCCACGTCTCCCATTAATTCATCCATCACAATTTCTAAATTTTTTAAAATTTTTGATAAAGATTTTCGCTCCATCACGGATAAACTAGAGATAAATTTATTCTCTCGAATATCCGATATTTCCTTTATGCGTTCATATAGAATTAAGCCACTTGGAGTTATTCTTAATAATGTACTGCGTTTATCCTTAAGGTCTAATTTTTCTTTTATTCGCCCTTCCCTTGCGAGTTTCTTAACTGCCCGGCTAACGTTACCCTTATCCATCTTACCAAACTCACAAATCTGATTAGCCGCCACCTCTCCCAATCTTGCAAGTACAATTAAAATGCGTGATTCCTGAACGCCAATATTAAATTCTCTTGAATAGGTGCTTGCAGACCAGGCGGTCATTTTGTTTGCGAGTATCTGAACACGGTAAGCCAACCTGGACCGAATATCGAAATTACTTATTGATTCTTCCATTATTTTTCCAAAATCTCTAAGGCTATAATTTTGCCAAAATTTACTTGTCTATACAACTATTTTTATTTAGAAAAATCTATGAAAGAAATTTCCACGAATGCTAGTATAATATGGAAAAAAGTGAGATGTAACTGCATCCCAGAGCTTTAGAATATTTAGACAAACATGTAATAATTCTAAAAACTGATTTTAACCAACGCCATTGTTAAAATGTGTAATAGCCGAGCCAACACGACAAACTAAACTATATAAATTTTCGATAGGATCAAAAAGTTCGCGGTGTTCGCGTTCGTAACCAGGGTCAGTGTCCATTCGGTAAGTGGCTACCTCCCCAAACGCACTCGGGTCATGTACAGGCTCGGATATTGGAAATTCCCTTCGAAGAATTTCCATACCGTGTTTAATGTTTAGGTGCAGAAGTTCGTCAACGACCTCTTCAACAGAATGGGTTGAACTAGTAAACCGAGGTATTCGAGAAATAAGTAAGAAAATTTCATGGATGAGTGCTATTCGTACACCATGCAATATAGCTATGCTTTCAGAACTTGTTTTTACATATTCTGGAAGTAAAGCCTCAGCATTCAGATTGTCTAGAGCTCGATCCAGGTAAACTGTATCATCAAGAAATATTTGGTAGACCCTATTGAGTTGTTCATGCTTACCCCCTTTACGGAGAATACTAGTAAGGTGCTGCATCTGCTCGATTCGTTCGGGATTTTCCTCAATAGCCAATCGACGCATCCAAATTGTTGGATCAAATATAGATATATACCCATGAAGCCGATCCAAGTCTGAGAAATGGCGAGCATACACGGCCATAGATATAAGCTGCTTAAATCTATCAGAATTATGTAACATTTCCGCAAACCCATCTTGATCCTTCGTGACTGCTTCACCTAGACCACTAATAGAGTTTGAGAAATAGCCAAGTTGTTGCAGAATTGCATTATGAGGAATGGCTCGCAACTGAGAGGGGTGCTCTAAATGCATCTGACCCCCGCCGCCATGTTGGCGTTTCATATTTCTTGATCCAGTCGAATAAATTAGATTAAGCCCAAAAAGATCTAGTGTTTTTGCATAATCTGGATTGTCCATTAAACGTTCATTAAATCCTTTAACCGATAGAAAGAAATCTAGGGAGTAAGAATTATCTTCATAAAATGGATCGCTACGTTCTTCTGCATCGATCTCATAAGGCTCATCACTTAATTTATGTTCAAGCAAACGACATAAGGTGGCAAATGATAAGTCTGGATTAGAAAAATAGATATAACCGTCTCCACCCTGGAAACTTATTTCTTGCTTAACTGAGGTACCGGCATTTCTAAAGTCAGCCCTGCAGGAAGGAGGATAGATATAATCTAGTCTATCGGGAAAACTCAAGGGGTGAGAACCTCTCCCAATTGACTCTCCATGCGTATCAAAAATAACTAACTCAATATTAGTTAGTCCTCGCTTTACCAATAGTTTTGAGAGTTTAATGCGAGTGCGCTCAACTGCTAAAGACGCTGGGATCTGGCCAATATACCTTCCTGCATCAGAATAGCCCGTCTGTATACATATGCGTCCACGACGACGGACAGTCTCGATATATTGATCATTGTCCAGTAACTCAGCAATAATTTCATGCCCTTGTTCCAGAGCGCGGGACGTCTCAAAAAGCGGTGAAATATCGATTTTATATTCAACACCAAATAACTTAGCTAAATAGAGTGTAGAAAGCACCGTAAAAGCCGAGTTGCACTCAGCAACTAGAAAGCGAATTGGCTCACTTGTATCAACATATTTTAAGAACTGTGCCACAATCATAAGCAAACGTTTGGCAGTAGTACGCTCACCCATTATCGAACCAAAATTAATCTGCACGGGCTCAACGCCCTCCAACAAAGCACTAATATTTTTAAGATAACGACGGCGATTAGCTGGATCTTCGGGTGAAGATGTAAGCGAAGTTTCATGACGGACAGCATTACATATTTGATTGGCATTGAGCCGGACATGCGTATGAGCAATTGCAATACCAAAATTAGCCATTTCAGCGCGCAGTACCGCCAATGAAGTTGCCGACTCCCCACCGTGATTAATTTTTTGAGTAAGACGTTCTATAATCCAACCAAGATCAACAAGACGTGTTTCTAGACTTTCTACAAGAATTTTACTAAAGGCTGCGACTGCAATCGGATCTTTGGGATTAAAGTCAAGCCGCTTTAAATCATCGTTTAGCATTTTAATCGATACACGCAATCCATCCTGAACTCCATCAAGAACCGCTAACTCTACTAGAGCATTTAAATAATCTTCTAAAGCGAGTTTCGCGACGATCATTCGTTGTTTGATAGTAACGGACCATCCAATATCAGACCGTCCATCTAAGTCATATCCTACCCACGTGGCAACCGTAAGTAATTTTGGAACCAATTTCTGCCAGTCATTAGGATAAACTTTTTGAGCTACAGAAAACAGTAATCTATATACTCGGCGAAGTGCTCCGCGAATATTGCGCAAAGCCATCAGTGCAAACTCCATTTCATCATCGAGAGTAACTGTTTCGGAAGAGCCATGTGGGATACAGGCGACTTTATTTACCAGTTCAGATAGTTTATTTTTACTTAATCTCGATGTTTGATAATCTCCACTTGTCTGATTTTTATCGCAGCACACCACTAAGTCGGCAAGAATTTCTGTTAATTTCTTAGATATAGCAAAAGTTGGATGTGCAGTAATTACGATCCCAAAAATTTCTTGTTGAACTAATCCTTGAAAGACTTCAAACGACACGATCTTCCCATCCAAACCTCGGGTCTGCTCCATAAATAATTTAGTAAGAATATCTTCGTTTTTATTATTATCGCATTCCCCTAAATAATTCCGTAATTTTAAGGCCCTAAAGAAAAAGGATTTTACAGTCAGAAAATCAACTAGCTCCGATAGCTCATTTAAACTAGACTTACCATTTTGCATTAATCCAGAGATATGTAACGCCATATTTCGGGTAGTTGACTGAAGATGATTTGATGCTGAAATATTTTCAAATTCAGCTAATTTATTGGCTAATTCCAAATAAAATTTTGAACTTTTTGAAAAATTATTAGTCAAGACCTGATCTAAAGAGGCTACAACCACAGACTTATCCTTTTATTTAACGGTTACCAAACTAACTAATAATAATTATAAATCAATAAGCCCAATACGTTAATCTAAACCAGATCTACCGTTAAAGGATTATAAGAATACAGCCAGCCATTTCTATCGTCACCTTCATTCCGATTTGAAAAATGTTCTCTAATTTCTGCTGCGCTATTTAGATGAAAAATTCGACGGTTCATATTGCTGGTTTCAACTACCTTTTTTGTACGCTCATACCTATTTTGTTGATAAAGCTCTAAACCGTCAGGGATACTGCCAGATTGCAGCAAGGCTCTCGCTAAAACTGCTCCATCTTCGATTGCCATCGCAGCACCTTGGGCTAAATAGGGGAGCGTCGAATGTGCAGCATCACCCAAAATGGTAACTCTATCAGTACTCCATTGTTGGACCACAGGTCTATTGTAGAGCGCCCATCTATAGCACTCATCTTTATCTGCAAGATTTATAATCCTCTGGATATCGGGGTGCCAACCGTTAAAATCAGATTGGAGCTTGTCCCATGAAAATTTAGCAGTCCATGATTCATCTGGTGCTACAGGAGTTTCAACACATCCAACAAAATTTAATAATTCACCACCCTTTATCCAATAAGTGACTGCATGTTTTCCGGGGCCCATCCAAACGGACATTACGTGGTCCATAAAATTTTCAGGTAAATCCTCCCGCGGCACAGTAATTCGCCATGCAGAGTCGCCAGTATACGTCGCCGGTATAGCCCCAAACATTTGATCTCTAATAATTGATTTAACACCGTCAGCACCCACAAGAATATCGCCAGACGCGTTTGTCCCGTCCTCGAACAATACAGTCGCCTCCCTTGCGGTCTCTTTAAACTGGATTACTTTCTTATTTAAGCGAATACAGTTCTCCTTTAAACCCTCAACACACTCTGAAAGGAACCTATGTAAATCAGCCCGATGGGCTTGATTATAGGGAGCCTTATGCATTTTCAAGTGTTCTTCAGATAACGAGAACGTATCAACAATTTCTCCAGTATCATGTAATCGGAATACATACGCCGCAGGACGAACAGACTGGCTGGAAATTTTGTCTCCAATTCCAAGGTGATTAAGCACATGCATTGCGTTAGCACTCATTTGAATACCAGCTCCAACCTCAGCCAACTTGGGCGCTTGCTCATAAACCTCTACATCAAAACCAGCTTTTAAGAGGCAACCAGCCGCAGTTAAGCCACCAAGACCTGCACCTATAATTAATATTTTTTTTGTCATGCGATTATCCGGATAGTATTTTGAGATATAATAAACATTAACACGATAGAAAAAAGGGAATAAAGAGTAAGTGGGTCTTGAACGACCAATCGAACAGTATTACGGGCCAGTTTATTTCCGTGTTATCTTATCACAATGCAATTCTGATTTATACTACAATCCTTGCAACAGTATCTTGGGGTTTAATCTAATCCTCTTTTCAGCCGGAGGTTTACTTTTATTTTTTAAACTCTATTTTTTAACTTCATATTGATGATCAAACCTATTTTACCAAATATTTTAAACATCCAACTGTAAAATCATACGTATATACAAATAATGAAATATCTAGATTTTCTGTTTACTAATTGGCGGTTCCTAGCTTTCGGTATCGCTGCTATTTTTTTTGCTAGTTCGGGCCAAACTTTTTTTATCTCAATTTTTGGTGGTGAGTTCCGACGTGAGTTTGGCTTAACCAATGGTGACTTTGGCTTCATTTATATGATTGCTACCATAGCCAGCGCGTCTAGCTTAATTGTACTTGGAAGACTAATCGATAAAGTAGATTTACGGCTATACACCACCCTGGTATGTGCGGCCATGATTGGTGCTATCTTTTTAACATCCTTCACTAAAAGTGTTTTAATGTTAGGCCTCTCGTTTTATTTTCTACGTCTGATGGGGCAAGGGTTAATGGTTCATATTGCCATTACTTCCATGGGGCGGTATTTCTCTAAGCGTCGTGGAACGGCAATTAGTATAATTACCTTTGGTGACACCCTTGGCCTGGCTATTTATCCACTAATTGGGGTCGCATTAATTGGATGGATTGGCTGGCGTGATAGTTGGGCCGCCTTGGGGTACGTATACTTGATAGCATTAATTCCACTAATATTGTGGCTGTTAAAGGGTCAGAGTGAACGACATCAACACTACGAGCTCCAATTAGAAAAAACTGCGAAATTAACGGGACTGACTAGCACCCATTATTCTTTGAAATCGATAGTGACAGAACTCCGCTTCTATTTGATGATCCCGGCGATTTTAGCACCATCATTTTTAATGACTGGACTAATGTTCCATCAAGTAAAAATAGTGGAAATTAAAGGCTGGTCGATGTCAATTTTTACGAGTGGATTTATTGGATTAGCGGGCGCCTCATTCCTCACTTCTTTATTACTGGGGCCACTGGTAGATCGTTGGCGTGCCATTAATTTATTACCATTCATACTCCTCCCACTTGCCCTCGCCCTATTAATTTTAAATATTTTTAATCCTGATTATATGGGATTTCTTTATTTAATATTTTTAGGAGGTAGTCTCGGCGCTACGTTTACTGTTGCTGAAGCTATTTGGCCGGAACTGTATGGCTCAACCCATCTTGGAGCTATTAAATCATTCACCGGAGCGTTAAGTGTATTTTCTAGCGCCTTGGCTCCATGGGTTTTTGGATTATTATTCGACGTGGGTCTAGGTATTAGTGAGATCAGTTGGTCCGCCATCTCAATCATTATCATAACCGGAATTTTAGCAAAACTATCTCAACTTGCCCATCCCCCCCCCCACGAGATTACGTAGACACAATTAAATAAATGATTTAGTAAAATTTTTACTAGGTTAAAACTCCTTTAACCTGGTAGAAGAGCAACTTAATAAATTCTAGAATGCAACCAAAACATATTGAAAAGCTCCACTGCGTTAGAACTAAGCGTTAAAATTATCATATAATCATATTTACGCTAAATTTTTGCTGCAAGGCGTGGGTATACTGTTTTCACATTATCCAAGAAAACCTGACGGCGTTGCTCCTCAGACAGATTTGGCGTTGCATCTATATATCGCTTAGTATCGTCATAATACTCACCCGTTTCAGGGTCTATGCCTTTTACAGCGCCGACCATCTCAGAAGCAAAGAGGATATTCTTAGTTGGTACAACCTTAGTCATGCAGTCAATACCCGCTTGGTGGTATACGCAGGTATCAAAAAAGACATTCTTTAGTAGGTGATCATCTAGCAAGGGTTTCCCCATATCTTGAGCTAATCCGCGATAACGACCCCAATGATACGGTACAGCACCACCACCATGAGGAATAACAAATTTTAAAGTTGGGAAATCCTTGAATAAATCCCCTTCTATGAGTTGCATGAATGCCGTCGTGTCAGCGGCAATATAGTGAGCACCAGTGTGATGAAAATTAGGATTACATGACCCACTAACATGGATCATAGCAGGCACCTCAAGATCGCACAATTTCTCATAAAGCGGATACCACCATTTATCCGTCAGGGGCGGATCCGTCCACATGGCACCCGATGGATCAGGATTTAGATTGCAACCAACAAAACCCAGTTCGTTGATCGCACGTTCGAGTTCAGCAATGCTATGTTTAGGTTCAACTCCAGGGTATTGAGGAAGTGCACACGCACCAATAAAATTTTCTGGATATAAATCCGTTACTCGATGAATCATATCATTGGATAGCTGCGTCCATTCCATACTAGTTTCAGCCGTACCCAAGTGGTGTCCCATTCCAACAGCGCGTGGTGAAAAGATAGCCTTGTCTATGCCACGCTCCCGTTGAAGTTTCAGTTGGTTGTTTTCGATACCATCGCGAATATCTTCATCGCGAATTTCAAGCAACGCCCGGGTCGGCTTGAAGTCACCATTTTCAACAATTTTAAGTTGGTTTTTGCGCCATTGACGCATTTTTTCCGGTTCAGTAGTGTAGTGACCGTGGCAATCTATAATCATAATATAGTTTTCTCCCGTTAACTTCTGCCTGTAAGTTTCAAGCCTTTTTCAAGGCCCGAAAAGGACCTTCCCGGTCCTGACATGATAAACCGGTACCCTTCATCCAAAAGACGTTGCATATTCTCTTCGTTCGCATGAGGATGGCCGACTACAACATTGTGTTGTTTACAGACCTCAACGATTTCCGCCATAGCTTCAAGCAAAATGGGATGATCATACTGGCGTGGATAGCCTAATTCCTGACCTAAATCTCCTTCACCAATCAGAACAACGCCAATGCCCGGCACATTTTTTAATATATCTGGTAAATTGGTAATTCCAGCGGTGTCTTCTATCTGTATGATCACCAGGATCTCCCCTCCAGGATCAAGTGGCCAAACATCTGCTTTAGAATAATATTCCTGTTGGGTAAGCCCCCAATAGCGGCAAGCACGCCCGGGACCATCCCCTCGAATACCTTTTGGCTCATATAGCGGTACGCTTCCTAAGCGAGGATATCGGCAAGCAGCAACAGCATTATAGGCTTCTTCCACTGTGCTGATATGGGGCCAAACTACACCATATACTCCTGTATCCAAGGCTTGCTTGGCATGCCATTGCCCGCGCTCCACGCCGTTTACTGGAACACGAACCAAGGGCGTCACTGATGGAACAATAGAACCTGAATCCGCTATCTTGCGGCGATCCAACATATTCTGCAAACAGCTACCAAGAGCAACAATATCCCATGGATTATGCTCACCCTCATAAATCACGCTATCAAACTGAGAGGCCGCCATGACCTGAGCATTTGTAATATCCATTGGCGTAAATGCAGAAAATGTAACCTTACCGTTTTCCAAAGCATCAATCACACGATTTAATCGGGGGATATTATTCATTTAATCTTTCCTTGTTCATACAGGCGGCATTCAAAGAGGTGGAGACCATAGAAATAAAACCAGATGGGTTCGTATCATAACTAACTACTACTCTAGAACACCTTGGATGAAAATTACAACCACTTGTAGTAATAATGGAATCGAAAGACTACTTTTAAAGCGGCTCCCGATAACAGAGGCTAGCGTCAGGTGTTGAACTGGTCTAACGAAGTTCCTTTATTAGGGTGTTGTTAGATGGTTCCACCTTGGTAAAAGAACCAACATCCATCATAATTTTTTTATTTATTCTTGGTGCGACCCTCTCGGTATGTAATATATACCGCCGAGGTAAAAATTAAGGCACCCCCAAGCCAAACCCACACAGTGGGTATTTCATCAAATAAAATAAATCCGAATACAGCGGCCCAAACTAACCTTGAAAAATCAAATGGTGCAACAACCGTTGCATCTGCTTTTTTTAAGGATTCAGAGAGAAAAAACTGTGCAATAGTCGAAGTTGCAGCCACTTCAACGAGCCAAATCGTTTGTTCTATATTTGGAACGTGAAGATGGGGGAAGCCAGCAACGAAAGTAATTGGTGTAAGAACTATGACCAGATAGGTGGTTGAGGTCAGACTACTCTCTGATTTACTTAATTTTTTTAGCGTAATCGTAGAGCCTGCCCAAGCAAGAGAGGCAAACAACACCAGAAAAGCGCCAACACTTAAAACTTCGACACCTGGTTGTAAAATAACCAAAGTACTAGCAAAGCCAATGAAGAGTGCCGCCCAACGTCGCCATCCAACCCGTTCCTTTAATATGACTACCGCCAATAATGTAACAAACAAAGGAGCCGTAAAATTAAGTGCCGTAGCTTCGGCGATCGGTATCAAGCTTAGTGCCAAGAAAAAACCCAGCATAAAACCTGAATTTAAGCCTCCTCTAAGCATGTGCAATTTCATATGGTCCGTTTTCAGGGCCACAAAATTACCACGCACCAACCAAGGCAACAACAAAACAATACCGAAGATATTTCGATAAAAAGCTGTAGCGAAAGGGTGAACCTCACTAGAGATTTCCCGCACACCGGCATGTGCCGCGGCAAAGCTTACAGCCGATAATATCATAAACAAAGCACCCTTCCAGGTACTTTCCTTATCCACGCCATCACTCATTCAACGGCCCAATCTGAGATTTGGCACACTTACAATATTTACCACCTAATTAAAATTTCCTAAGTAATTAAATAATGGAAGCAGATTTTACCCACATTAAAACCATAATTACTATTGAAGATGCCCAAGCGAGAAACCACAATTTATTTACATAATAATATACGTAAAAAAACAAACAATTAATAGTCGCGCATCAGACGAAATAAAAAAACATTTAACCATCCCAATCCATTCGACTAGCGCTATTTTAAATAAGTATTGGCTAATACCATTTAAATATACCCAAGAATAAAATTTAACAAGATTATTAGTGGGGAGGTATATAACAATTATTTTTGGTAAGCTCAAAAGAAACTCTAGTAAAAAGAGAACTCCCTACACCAAGTTCTAGGAGCCTTTATACACAAAAACTATAAGTAGGATGGAGTAATTTATTTTAGAGATTTCGCCATTTAAGCAGTTTTTTCTCGGCAAATCCAATTAGCCAATTAGCGATAAGCCCTAAGCATGATAAAATAATTATACCAGCAAGAAGACGATCAATAGCAAAGAGGGACCCTGCCATTTGAACATAAGCTCCAATTCCTTTTTCTGCAGCTATTAACTCAGCGGCAACAATCAGAATAATTGCTATTGCTGCGGTTATTCGAAAATTAGATAAAATTGCTGGCAGTGACGCGGGGAAAACTATTTTTCTTGTTATCGAGAACCAAGATAAATTAAAAGATTGTCCCATTCTTATTAAGCTACGATCAACATTGTCGATAGCACCATAGACGGCAATAATGGTTGGAAATAGCGTCCCAAATAAAATTATATTTACTTTTGAGAGCTCACCAATACCAAACCAAATTATAAATAATGGTAACAGAGCTATCTTAGGAACAGGAAATATAGCAGCTACAATCGGAGCGAGGCCCGCTCGAACTAAAGAAAACAAACCTATGGAAAAACCTAATATTATTCCGAAAAAAGTTCCGAGGGTCCATCCGAGAATAAGCCGCTTTAAGCTAGCCCCTACATGTAGGTACAAATCACCTGTTACATAAAGATCGTGAAATGCTATTAAAACTTCGGCTGGTTTAGGTAATACAAGATTAGAAATGAAACCTATGGTAGTGCCAACATGCCATAGAATAAGAAAAATGATAAAAACGACGGGGCTAATCCAATAGTTATTTTTAAATTGAAAGCCACTACCCCGGAATGGAACTGGTTTATAGTCATATTTTTTTTTACCCATTTTCTAATTCCCGCTCAGCAGCAATCGCTTCATCTTTTAATAAATTCCATAAATGTTCTTCCAATTCGATATTTCTAATTTTTCTATCCGCGATATCTGTATCAATATTTACGATCTCTCGTATTTCTCCTGGTCGTCGTGACATCACAACAACTTTGTGGCCAATCCGGATAGCCTCAGACAAGTTATGAGTTATATAAACTGAAGTAAAATTCTGCTTTTTCCACAGCTCTATTAAATCATTTAAAAGTATTTCCGAGGTCTGAGAATCTAATGCAGATAACGGCTCATCCATTAATAAAACAGATGGATTTACAGCAAGTGCTCTCGCAATACCTACACGTTGTTTCATTCCACCCGAGAGTTCTCTAGGCCAACGATCACTAAATTCAGTCAATTTTGTACGCTGCAAAACGGACTCAATAATCTCGTTTCTATTTATAGCAGAAAGACTGTGATCTTCTAGAACTAGTGAAATGTTTTCTTCTACTGTCCGCCAAGGCAAAAGAGAAAAGTCTTGGAAAATATAAGTTAAAGGGTTCAGACAGCCAGGGGGAGGTGTCCCCCTGGCCTCTATACTGCCTGTATCTGGACTTTCCAAACCTCCTATTAATCTCAGGAGGGTGGATTTACCGCAACCCGAAGGGCCAACAATACAAACAATCTGCCCTTCGTTTATGTTTAAATTAATTTCATTTAGTACTAGTAAGTCGCCATAAGTCTTAGATACTTTTTTTAAGACTAATTCCATTTCTAATACTAAAAATAAAAATTAGTAGGTTTTCACGTAACTGGTATCAACTAAATTTTTAATCGAAGCGGAAGCTGGTACGAGTTTCTCGGCCTTGAACCAATCAAGTTGATGCTTAACTGAAGTTAGATTTAGCCGTCCGTCGGGCTGTAATCGCATTGACCCAGCTTGTATCGAACCAGCTGCTTTTTTATAAGGTCGACTTGTATAGACATATTTGTGTATTAGACGTGTCGTAGATTCAATAGCGCTAGCGCCTCGTTTTTTATCAATCATTACATCATTAAATTCTTTTATACCCTTAGAGTAGGCAGCTAAGAAATTCTTGGTTAAAGCTCGCTTGTTGGTGGCATTATTTTTTGACGTAAAAATAGTCGTTATTTGGTAGCCATCAATATAATCTGCAACATTACCTATTATTTTTGCGCCACCTGATTTATGGAGGGCTTTGGCAATATGCGGCACTATCGACCAGGCATCTATTTGACCTGACTTTAATGCCCCAATGATAACACCTACTTTTTGTAGGGGTTTTAGGCTTATTTCTTTACTTGAAAAACCTTCTTTTTTAGCTATTTGCGAAGCCATATAATGAAACGAGGAACCTGTTTGAGTTAGGCCAAATGAACGACCTTTTAGGTCAGAAGCTTTACGCACACCTGAAGCGTATGCTTTGTTAGAAACTAGAATTTTCTGACCATCTACTCCCTTTTCTTCGGTAAGCGCACCGCCAATAATTCTAATAGCTCCTTTTTCTGCAAGGTTTACTAATGCTCCACTGATTGCAGTAACACCGTAATCAATATCTCCGGATGCGATAGCTATAGCCATAGGCGCAGCGGCTTGGAATGGTACTAATTTTGCTGTCAAACCAGCTTCTTTGAAATAACCTTTTTCATAAGCGATGAAGGCAGCCGAATGCGAAGTGAAACGTAAAACGCCTACGTTAATGCTATCCTGGGCAAATACTTGGGTACCTAGTCCAATTAACACGGCAACAGAAACTAGCAAGTTTTTACATAGCTTATTTAATTTTTTATCAAAAATCATCTTATTCCCCTTTGGTTTGGCTTTTATCACATATTATACTTTAAATTATTTGCATTCCAATTTAATCTAATGAAAGAATATCCACTCTAAAGGATAAGGACAAGACCTGTAGTTTTATAAAGATGAGTAGGTTAGAGGATAATAAAATATAAGGCTAAACACACTTAGATATAGTAGCTGCCTAAATTTAAAAGAATAGTTACCTTGGAAAGATATTAAAGTTATTGGTTTAACTTTTACTCTACACAATTTTAAAACTACAAATTACGATAATTTATTTTTAAGGCGGGGAAATACAATGCCAATAGAAATGACAGAAAATTTCGAAATTAACTACATTGATGAGGGTGATGGTTTCCCCATATTCCTTATTCATGGGCTTGTAGGCGATCATACCGCATGGACAACACAAGTAAGTGTTCTCAAAGAGAAGTATAGGATGATTGCCGTAGACAATCCAGGGTCTGGGGGAAGTTCACCTGTAACTGGTCCCTGCACAACCGAGGAACTAGCAGATACGATGTTATCCCTAATGGATAAGCTAGGTATCGAGAAGGCTCACATACTAGGACGGTCCTTGGGGGGGTTAATTGGGCAACACATGGCATTACGGGGTCCAGACCGAGTACACTCACTAGTCATGACCGCAGCTACTCCAAAAGTAGATCCAATTGGCACGCGAATCCTCGAAAATATGCGAGAGATTTTAGAATGGCGCGATAATTGGTCAGACTGGGCTCGTCACTCAGCACATGCATTTGTCACACCTCAATTTTATAATGAAAATCCAGAGGCGATGTCTAATATAGTGGCGTTGGTCAGTAATGAGGCGCTAAGTAAAATATCGTATATTAATCTTAACAATACAGCTCTCGCACACGACACCACAGAGCAATTGAAGGATATTAACTGTCCCACGTTGATAATGGCAGGGCGGCTGGATCCAATATGTGGAATGATTGGAACGGACAAAATGACTGCATCAATCCGGAATGTAGAAACGGTTATTTTTGAAAAATCTAGCCATTTTTTTATGATTGAAGAGGCAGAGAAATCAATGAATACATTGATTGATTGGTTCGATAGGCATACACCCAAAAATGCGCTTAAATAATGGCCAATTCAGAATTCTATAGAACCAACCCCTCTGCTGAAAAGCCTCAAAGTAACATCCACCAACGCAAGGCTGATGGGGAGTTTATACGGGGCGTGAGCAAATTCCGCTCTAGATTAGGGGCAACCCCAGAATTCCCTGCTGAACCGGGCCGTTACCATCTCTTTGTGTCATTTAATTGTCCGTGGTGCCACCGGGTAACGCTAGCCCGAAATATATTGGGCCTAGAAGAGACCATAACAATGGATGTAGCCTTCCCAAACCGTACGGGCGAGGATGACACAGTCGCAGCAGGTCTATGGGAATTTAATCCAGCGCGCCTGGCAACACTCACGGGAGATACCCTACCCGAGTGTACTAAGGAAACCGGTACGAAGGAAGGATACCGTCTGATAAAGCAAATCTATGAGGCGGAAGGGTCGGATGAAACCTCCGTGCCTATTCTCTATGACAAGAAGAACAAGCGCATAATCTCCAACGAGAGCTCAGAGATTATACGCATGCTGAACCAGGAGGCCAGTCGGCTTGGCAGTTCTTTGTCCGATGAGGTTCGGGCGGACTTATATCCATTAGGAGACGACCAATCCCAGCTCCGATCGGAAATCGATACACTCAACGATCAGATATACGCGAACATCAATAATGGCGCCTACAAGGCTGGTTTTTCCTCCAGTCAGGAGGTCTATGCCAGAGCATTTGCCAACTACTTTTATACTTTGGAGGCGCTGGAAAAGCGCCTCGCTTCGGATGGCAGACCTTTTCTCACAGGTAACACCTTCACCGAGGCTGACCTTCGTCTTTTCCCCACCCTCTTCCGTCATGATCCTGTCTATTTCGTGCGGATGAAGCTGAACGGTGCCCGCATATTGGACTTCCCCTGCCTCTGGCGTTGGCTATGCCAGGTATATGCCATGCCTGGCGTCGTCGCGAGTAACTCTCTCATACACTGCCGTCAGGGGTATTTCGGACGGTCCTGGAATAACGTCGTTGCCTTGGGACCACTCTACCCGATGAGCTACCCAGAAGCGTATGAGCATCCAGAATTAGCAAATTAGTTAACCTGATATCAAGCGAACCTAAACTAATCGTTTAATCGATGAAAGTGTCTCTATTATCCTGCACAAAAATGTCCATAATTTTATGAGACCGAATTTCATCTTCCGTCTTTCTGTATAGCCTAATGGAACAGGCTCCTCGACTTAAGTGGTTACTGTTTTGCGCCGGATCCGCTAGCTTGAGTGTTAAAAAATGAATATAAATTACTCAATTTTGTGTCATTTTTTGAATATTTTCGGGCTTTAAATATTTGATTGGTTGTACCAAACGGTTGGTGAATATTGTAGAAAGGAGAAACATATTCCCAAACAATTTCACCAGCTCGCGTAACTTCAAACATGCGACCGTGCATACCTTCACAAATAAAAGTATTACCGTTGGCCAAGCGGTGCACGCCGCTGACACGAGGTGAATAGAAGGTAACCGAAGGTTGCCCTATGTATTGCCATACAATTTCCTTAGACCTTGAATCAATTTCTAAAATTCGGGAATGCTCTGGGGTAGGCTGCTCAGACCCATTCGCAAACAAAATAATGTTGTTATTGTCTAAACGTTGACAATCGTGCTGGCCACCCCAACTTCGATCCTGCATTTCCCAATCAATTTTGCTTGTTTGCCGGTTAACCAAGATTATTAAATCGATGTCCCTAAAACTTACAAGAATATTTCCATCTGCCTGAACATGGCAAGCGTTTGCATGTGCAAATTCGTGTCGGTTAGCCGCAGGCCTGAGTGGATATTTATCATATGGAAAATGATCCTTGAGTTTCCACTCCCAGACAGTTTTTCCGTCGCGATCAACTTCCCGAAGAACGTCCTCATAAATTCCACCATCTTTATGATAACTATTAGGTTTGCCACCTTTCACCCGCTCCGCTTCTTTGGATGGTGTTAACTCCCACGCTAAATAAAGAATATTGTTATCGTGTATTGGACTAAAATCATGGTGTTGTGAGACATCCGTATGTTCCCAGATGATATTCCCCTGTTGGTTAAGCTCTAGCAACCGGCCACCACCTGCCGCCAGCTTTGGACCGCCTCCTTGCTTTGTTGAAACTAGCAGATTACCGTTTTCAAGAAGCTGACCATAGTTGCCAAGTTTTCCTGGTAAGCGCCATTGATGTACTATCTCACCGAGTTCACCTATTAAATAACACTCGCTTCCGCCCGCAGGTCCAAATAGAACATACCCCGGTTCAACCAGTCCCTGCTGGTAGCAAGTAACACCAAACTGTAATGGCCGCATATAATTTCCCCTAGTAAAAATTCAACAGTTTAAAACGCTGCTTTAAGTTTGTCGAAGCCGCTCCTCTTTAATTTACTGCGGCCATTTTTTAATCGCCTTTTTTTCTTTAATTTCACGAGCCTTCATAGCCACACTGTCAACAATAGACAGGATAAATTTTGAAGATGCTATCATTAAAATGTCCTCCCATATTAAATTGAAGTCTACGCTTCTAATTCGCACGATAAATTAACTAAAACAACTAATCAGAATTCATAATACTAATTAGTAATATTCAGTACTTAAAGGTGCGCAGAGAAGCTATTACCGCTATATAGGACCGTACATAAATATGAGGTGGAGCATACTGATAATGGGTGCGACGATAAGCCCAGTAACTGCCCTAACTCCGGTCTCAATATGACAAATGCGACCACAGTTATTAAATACAGAAGTTTAGATATGTCATAAGTGATTAGGTGTTATGGGGAAGGTTGTTTTGGTCCAGTTACGTGCACCGCAGATAAAAGACTGCGATACATATCAGGCAAAGCCATAGGTCGGGATTTGTGTTTGGCGGCGTTTCCAAGGCATTACCGGGGGCATAAAATTAAAATTTTCAATCGGTACCCTGAGCGTTACCTTTTGTCTATATCACCGGTTGGGGTCCCTCAGACTTTACCAACAAACCATTGATTAGAAAAGGTAAAAATGGGGCGAACGAGGGGACTTGAACCCCCAACCCCCGGCATCACAAGCCGGTGCTCTAACCAGTTGAGCTACATCCGCCACATAGCATTATGGTTTAACCTCAAGCCTCTTTTGGGTCAAGCATATGGAAATAAAATTTCTACTAAATCTTCAAGTTCTCAATGCCAATAGTCCTTAACCCAAGGCGCTGGATAATCCGCTGGATTTGGCTCTCCACCAAAACTAATAACGATGGAGCCTTCAGGAATAGCCCGCGCTGCATGCAATCGATAAATCTTGCACCAATCGCTTGGAAAAATATCTGCATCTGGTACCTTGCTTGCAATCCAAATTTCATCCCCACCATATTTTTGTGCATTAATCTGAGAAAAATCTGACCAAATTTCTGGCCTGGAACCGTTTTTAAACCGCATTACTGAAGAGCTAAAAATTGGTACATAACAGTTCTGAGCAATAGCAAAATCACTATCATAAAATAACAATGGATCTATGGAACCTGTTATTACAACATCAAGATCAAAATAAAGTATGTGCGAACCCAACCCTTCTATCTTCTCTCCGAACATAGATAGTTTTTGCCACCAACCGCTAATATCTTGCCCTAAAATATTTTTGTTCGGGAGTTGTAAAGTTTGAATGCCGGCCTCTAACCCCGAGGGGTCATCGGTTAAACAAAAAAAATCCACACCAACTGAACTCCAACGACGAACCATCGAAGCCAGTCGATTAACATAATTTGCTCCATACTTAGCACCATGTTTAACACAAACTACTGTGGCAGCTTCGGTAGATGTTGCACGACCAGCTGTTTTATCAATGCCAGCTAGTAGCGCATTCACTCGGTTAAGACACAAATCAACCATAGTATTATCAGGATAAAAAAATTTCAACTCTTCAAAACAGTCTGAAGCATCCCTATGTTTTTCATTAGATATTAAAACTCGACCAAGGTGAAGCTGAGATTCAATATCACTTGGCATAATTTTTACAGCTTCACGAAGTATGTTTTCAGCTTTATGCTTATCACCATTATAATCATGAGCACGACCTAAAAAACACAAAATTCTTGCCGTAGCTGCTTCAGTGAGTAGGTATTTTTCAAAAAAATCAGCAGCAAGCTTGGGCGCACCATTATCTAAATAGTGATATCCAAGACACAATAACAAGGACGTATCATCCGGTAATAATTCGCGAGCCCGCAAGATATATTTTAAACTTTTTCCATCATCGCCAATCCATTGATAAAGCTGTCCGGTAATTTTTTGAATAGCACCATTATCCGGAATTTTATCTTCAATTTGGTTCAAGCAGGCTCTAGCCTGTGTTATGTTTTGGGCCCCTAAAAATTCTGTTACTTTTTCAAACGTTTCAATAATATCCATGATCAACTATAAATATAAAAATAGGGAAATTAACTAAACAATTTTATTTACGCGATATTCCATTAAAATAATTACTTAATCTCTCCAACGCCGTGTCAATTAACTCATCCTGTTTACAATAACAAAACCGTAAAAAATGGTTCACACCGCTATCTGGTCCAGCTTGATAAAAAGCACTAAAAGGTAGAGCAGTAACACCTGCATCTACTGTTAATTCTTTGCAGAAATTAACGTCATCACAATCAAAACTAAGAGACCTATAATCAGCAACAAGAAAGTAGGTACCCTGACTATCCATAACTTCAAATCCAATTGACGTTAGACCTTTACTCAATCGATCGCGTTTGGCTTCCATCTCCACCCCAAGACCTTTGAAGTACGCTACATCTTTTCTGAGACCAAATGCTACAGCTTTTTGCAAATTAGGCGGGGTTGTGAATGTTAGAAACTGGTGAGCTCTAGAAGCCGCCTCAATAAGCTTTTTCGCTCCAACTGAATAGCCAACCTTCCAACCAGTCATCGAAAACGTTTTACCCGCAGAGCTTATTCGAATACAGCGCTCCGCCATGCCAGGTAGCGTAATTAAAGGGACGTGCTGGCGACCGTCATAAACCAAGTGTTCATAAACCTCATCGCAGATTGCGTAGGCATCATATTTTTTAACAAGATCGGCAATAAACTCTAGTTCTTTTATGGTATAAACTTTTGCGGCAGGATTGGTCGGACTATTAAACAATATTAGTTTAGTTTTTTTAGAAAATGCCGCCTCTAATTCCGCATAGGGCAACTGCCAATCCGGGGGGGCAATTCGCACCAGTTTTGGAATAGCTCCAGCTCGCCTTATTATAGGTAAATAGCAGTCGTACAAAGGTTCAATCAATACGACTTCGTCACCAGGTTCAATAATCCCAAAGAGAGATGCAGCGATAGCCTCAGTCGCCCCTGACGTAACCATAGTATGAGACTCCCATTCTAAATCAATATCATAAAATAATTTGGAATGCTCTGCTGCGGCTTGCCGCAATTCAGGTATCCCCATCATAGGGGGATATTGATTAGATTGGTTTTTTATCGCGAGCATTGCCTCCGTTAAAATATCTAATGGTCCATCTTTATCTGGAAAACCTTGACCTAAATTAATTGCTTTATGTTCAACGGCCAGCGCTGACATAATTGTAAAAATCGTTGTGCCATAATCGGTTAGAACTGAATTTACTTCTTTCAATTACAAACTCTCCCTGCCTCTAAATTAGAATTTTTGATACTATTATTTCAGAATAAAATATGAATATCAAAAACTAATAAGTTTAGTGCTATAATAATTTATAAATTTCAATAAATCATAAATATTTTAAACAATGAATAAATGACCTTAAAAAAAAATTAAACCTGTAACGGTTAAATAGTCGATTGATATAATCTTCTAAAGCCTCATTACTACGCATATGCCTAAATTTTAAGCATTACAATGGCGGTAAATCATAATAATTGTAGTTAAAGTTGCGCTAATAAGCTAAATTTCTTCAATCTTTAAAATTACAAAACTGGCATGAGTCCTGCTATGATATTAGGATAGACTAGAACAAATATGGCGATGGTGTTGCAAGTAGGTGCTGCCAAGAAATTACTCCTTGGTAACTAGGGTTAACACGATTTAGCAAAGGCTAATTTAATGAAAAAAGTTGAAGCAATAATAAAACCGTTTAAACTCGATGAAATAAAAGAAGCGTTAAATGAACTTGGGCTACAAGGAATTACGGTTCTCGAAGCAAAAGGGTTTGGACGTCAGAAAGGTCATACTGAACTTTATAGAGGTGCTGAGTATATTGTTGACTTCCTACCAAAGGTCAAGATAGAGCTGATAATTGAAGATCAACAATTAGATGCTGCCATTGAAGCTATACAAAAAGCCGCTCACACTGGCCGTATCGGCGATGGAAAGATTTTCATTAGCTCTATTGAAGATGCAATCCGTATCCGCACTGGTGAACGCGGTACAGACGCAATTTAATACCAACAAATAAACATATCCATAAATTTTGACTTTACGAAAGGAAGAACAACATGTCGTTTGATTGTAAAACTCCTGCAGACGTCGCAAAAATTGTGAAAGAAAATGACGTTCGACATATAGACCTCCGCTTTACAGACCCACGTGGTAAATGGCAACATTTAACTCAATTGCCAGAAACTTTAGACGAAGATGCCTTTAAAGATGGGATCTTCTTTGATGGGTCATCTATTGCTGGCTGGAAAGCAATCAATGAATCTGACATGGCCCTAATACCAGATCCAGCTACTTGCGTCATGGACCCATTCTCCGCTCAACCTACCATGATAATGATTTGTGATATTCGCGATCCAATGACAGGCGAGCTTTATTCCCGCGACCCTCGTTCAACTGCAAAACGTGCAGAAACTTATCTGCAGAATACGGGTATCGGAGATACTTCGTACTTCGGCCCAGAACCTGAATTTTTTGTCTTTGATGATGTGCGATCTGAGGTTTCAATGAACCACACGTTTTATAAGATTGATCACGAAGAGGGTCCTTACAACTCAGGATCAAAATTTTCGGAAGGTAATACAGGTCATCGACCTGGAATAAAAGGGGGTTACTTTCCAGTTCCTCCTGTTGACTCTGCCCATGATTTACGTTCTGAAATGGTGACTACATTGCAAGATATGGGCGTAACAATGGAAAAACATCACCACGAAGTTGCCCCGTCTCAACACGAACTTGGTATTAAATTCGATACCCTTGTCCAAAGTGCAGATAATGTTCAGGCCTATAAATATGTTGTTCAAATGGTCTCACATATTTATGGCAAGACCGCTACATTCATGCCAAAGCCAATAATTGGAGATAATGGCTCGGGTATGCATGTACACCAATCAATCTGGAAAGATGGAAAACCTTCTTTTGCCGGATCTGGTTATGCCGATCTTTCTGAAACTGCATTGCATTATATTGGTGGTATCGTTAAACACGCTAAAGCTATCAATGCTTTCTCCAACCCATCAACCAATAGTTATAAGCGATTAATCCCGGGCTTTGAAGCTCCTGTTCTACTCGCCTATTCAGCCCGTAATCGTTCTGCCTCTTGTCGCATTCCCTATTCCGCAAATGCAGCGGGTAAACGTGTGGAAATTAGGTTTCCAGACGCAACAGCAAATGCTTATCTTGCATTCTCATCTATGCTGATGGCCGGACTTGATGGTATTCAGAATAAAATTGATCCTGGTGAAGCAATGGATAAAGATCTCTATGAGTTGCCCCCCGAAGAAATTTCCCACGTCCCTACAGTTTGTGGATCGCTTCGAGAAGCACTCGACGCCTTGAGCGAGGATAGAGACTTCCTAAAGACTGGAGGCGTATTTACCGATGACCAGATAAATGGTTATATAGATTTAAAAATGGAAGAGGTATATGCTCTAGAACACACTACACACCCAATTGAGTTTCAAATGTATTATTCTTCATAAGGTACGATAAGGCACGCATTGTGCCAGAAAAAAAAGTCGCCCCTAAAAGGCGACTTTTTTTATACTAACACCTAATATTTATTATTTATCCGGCTCTTTGAACGCAGCGGTCAAACCTTTTAAAATAGGATGAGTTAAATAAGTAATAATCCGCCTCTCTCCAACCTTCAAATCTGCGCTAGCCCCCATTCCTGAAGTTAGACTGAATGTCTCTGGCATCTCTTTGAGCTCTGCTGCTGCGATTGATACTCGCCCACGAAAGAACGACCCTTTTTTACCATTTAAATCCTCGGTATACGCGTCGTCAGATACATATATTAGCTTACCCTTTAAGTCCCCATACTGCGCAAAAGGCAAAGCATCAAGCTTTACAGACACCTCTGCACCCATTTTAACATCACTTATATTTTTTGGATCAATATCAATTTCAAAGGCCAATTTCTGGCCCGACAAAACCAAGGTGACAAGAACGTCACCTTCCCTAACTATTGAACCTGCTGAAATCGATGGAACATCAAGGACGACCCCATCCGCTGGAGCTCGCACTTCAATATTATCGACTTTTTGCTTAAACTTAAGACCTGTTTGACTGAGTTGCATGAACTGTTCTTGCTCTTTGGCAATGCTTTCTCCCAAACCGGAGGACCACTTTGCCACAAATTCATTTCTATCGGCCCTCAATGTTCCTTTATCAGACAACTTTGCAGACAAAGACGACTTCTTACTATCAACATTATCTTTTGCTGCTAAATACGTCTTTCTTGCCGCCAAAGAGGAATCTTGGGCTTGTAGGTAGCTCAACATTGATCCCACTTTTCGGTCAAAAAGTTCTTTCTTTGCACCCTCAATCTGCTCTTTTAACTGAAACTGCTTGAGCGTAATTTTTACTGTTTCCTTTGCAGACGCAACATCGTTCTTCGCCTTGCGAACCTCTTTATCAAACTTAGAAAGTTTGGAAGTAAAGGAGTTCATCTTAGATCGATACTGACCCAATTTTTTTTTCAAAATATCATAAGCTAGAGGTGTGAGATTCGTACCAGCAGGTATACCTTTTTTTGATGTAATTAATCGTTGCTCTAATTTTAGACGCTCTAAACGTCCACTGACGGCAGCGAGCTTTTCGACATTGCCTTTTAAATCAGAGTCTGCTGCCGTACTATCCAAGAGAACAATCAAGTCATTCTTCTTTACTTCAAGGCCTCGTTTTACAAATACTTTTCGAACAGTTGCGCTTGAAGTTGCCTGTACACCGACATTTGGGACTTCAGCCGTAAATTTACCACGAGCAGAAACTGTAGTGTCAACGGCTAGCGATGTTGTAAAAATGAAAGCTACTACGAATGCTGCCAGAACAGCACCGGTCGTCAGCATAATGGGCATAGATGCAGGCGCATCATAGATTGCATCAGTATCATCTATATCATCGGGCAACTGCTCTTCATCAGTCTCCATTTCTCCGAGATTAGTTTCCCCATCATTCAGAACAACACCTGCTTGCGAGGCAGCCTTATTAGCATCCCTAAGCGAAGTGGATAAGGTCTTCATTATTCTTAAAGCAGCCGATGAATTTTTTTCAATATAGCGAAGAAACTCATCTTCCTTAACTTCATCGATTTTTGAATCAACCGAGGCTCGTGCCCCAGCGCTTCTAGGGTTACCATCGATCAGGGCCATTTCACCAAAAATAGTATTTGGCTCGGTAAGTGTAACTAGCACTAAATCGCCATCCGCAGCAGTTTTTACGATTTCAACACTGCCTTGCTTTAGGATATAGGCATAATCAGCGCTTTCCCCTTCTCGAAAAATATAACCACCTTTTGGATAAAAATTCTTAGGTGCCATTATAAACCATACCCCACTGCCCTACTCTCTAATCAACGCATTTATGTATCTAGGGACATTTTTTTCTCTAAATCCCACATTTCTTGGTATAAAGTACAATCTTTTATTAAGTCATCGTGAGTACCCTCAGCGACAACACTTCCTTGTTCTAACACAATGATCCAATCAAACTTCCCAAGCCAGCGGAAGTCATGGATCGTCGCTATCAACGTTCTACCCGCTCCAATATCATCCATCTTACCCTTTAGTAATACTTGGGTTTGCTTATCAAGAGTGTTAAATGTTTCATCTAATAAAATAAGATTTGGATCTGTCGCCAGAGCGCGGGCGAGAGCAACGGTTATCTTATGGCTCTGTGATAAATTACTGGCTGTCTGATCAATCTCGGTACTCAAACCATCTGCTAAATCTTTAGATAAAGATGCCAGACCGGAGAGTTCCAAGACTTCCTCAAACTCGCGACCACTGATGTTAGGCCTAACGCGTCGTATATTTTGTTCGATACTTCCCGCAAAGAAAGTAGGGTTCAAATCCACCAGTGCCACCTGGCTTCTATAGTGACCAAGATCCAGACTGGCTAGATTGTGTCCATCCACCTCTAACACACCGTCATTGGGCTTTAATAGCCCCTGAAGAAGCCTCAGTAACGTTGACTTGCCGCTGGCCGAGGGGCCGACAATAGCCACCTTCCCTCGAGAAGGAACCGTAAGGTTCACTTTAGATAACGCATCATGATCACCAAATTTAACGCCGACATCTCTCAAATCGTATTTACCCGTAATCACATGCTGACTGCCGGCACCTGACCGTTCTGGGGGGGAATTCCAAATGGAGCCAATTTGATCCATTGCACTAGATATAGTCTTAGTATCAGCAAAAAATGTTATAAGGCCCTTGATAGGCGAGACAATCTTACCTCCGAGCATGTTGCAGGAAATAATAGATCCTGCAGATAAGGATCCAGCAAAAACTAAATTTATACCCGTAAAAACTATTGTTACGGTCATCAAGCTCGACAGGGTACCATTTATGGCGCTTGTCATATTCCCTGCGGTCAAAATATTAAAATTACGACGAATAGAGGTAGCCGCATTCGAACGCCACTCTTTTCTCTGAATTGGCTCTTGAGATAAAGTCTTCACACTATCGATCCCAGCCACGGTCTCCCGTAAACTTCTTATCCTCTTGGAGTTAGCTTCTCCTACACCCTTTCCGAGCTCCTTCTGACGCATCTTTGACATCAGATCAATGACGCCTTGAACTACGGCAAAACTTATAACGACAATTGTTAAGATCGGGCTATATCCAAAAAGAACTGGGGTAAATACTAAGATACCAGTTGCATCGTACAGGGTCGTCAAAATTTGCCTGGAAATGAAAGATCTCACCCCAAGCACAGCTTGAACCTTACCCTCCATCTCACTCGGGCTCGACGTTTGAAATGATTGGGCGGGTAAATCAAGAAGCTTATCAAACACGTCACCCGTCAATCGAGCTTCAATCGACGTACTTATATAATTGATAACATAGTCGCGGCCATAGGTTATGACACCACCGAACAGAAGCGCCAAAACAATTCCGGCCGTTAAGACGTAGAGGGTAGAGACCGCCTGATAACCAAGCACTTTATCTAATGAAATCTGAATATATATGATCGGTGCCAATCCGAGGCCGTGGATAATCAAGGACACGAAAAAGGTCATAGCCATAATGCCTTTAAACCGATAAAACTCCGGCAAGAACCATTTCCAATCAAAGGTTCTATCTTTGGCAGCCTCGCCTGAACTTTGCGCAACGATAACAATCTGACCCGACCAATCGTTTTGAAAAATACCTGCGTCTATTTTTTCTGCTTTTGCTGTGGGATCTAGAGGATCAATTGCAATCATTTTAGCGTCTTCTGGACCACCAGTGGCGTCGATGCCCGCCAAAATCAAAGAGCGACCATCTTTCATTACGCCAACGCAAGGGTATATATACTTCTTTTCAAGCAAATCTATAGGTTTGAATTTACGTAATTTGACGTTAACACCAAAATCGTAAAAATAATCTGAGAATTGCTTCGGCGTTGATAGACCGCTTCGCTCCACTGCGTCGGCCACTGCGTCAACATTAATTTGAACGCCAAACTGGCGGGCAATATAGGTCACGGCTATAGCAGAAGACCTGAACGCTCTATTCGACATTTTATCCCATTACCCCATTTAGCCGCACTGTATCCGGTAGCCGCACTGTATCCGGCCCTGCACCGTGAAAAAGAAAGTTACAGAAGATCCTAATAGCAAAGGTAGTAATGGGTGTAAAGGCCCCCCGAGGGTTATGATATAATTTAATCAGTTGATTAACCAATTAATCGGCCCAGTACTCTATCCGCAACAATCGTAAAACAAACCAATTACACTAATACATTACACCAATAAATTTAATAATTAACGTTCAAAAAGATTAGGATAAAATAATTGCCTTGATATTGATTATTAATTGTATTTTACAAAATTCCTGAGATGTGAAATACCACTCTGATGGATCAAGGAACACCGAAAAAATCACACCTCTCTAATATAGAAGTGTTCTCAGGGTTGACCACTCTGGAACTCCTAAGCATCAGTGATTTATGCCAGGAGAAATATTTTCAGATCGACGACCAAGTCATTGACCAAATGAGTAATACGCGGGGCGTTTACTTTATCTCTAGAGGCTCCGTTCGTGTGATAAACCTGACAACATCAGGGAAAGAAGTGACCCTGGAAGTACTTGGTGAGGGCAAGTGCTTTGGGGAATTGGCAGCAATTGACAGTGGTCCAAGATCCTCATCGGTTATTGCTATAAAGCCAACAATTTTATTCTTAATGTCAGCTCCAAATTTTTTAAAAACTATGGAGAAACACCCCTCAGTAAGTCTAAAAATCATGAGTATGTTGGCAAAAGTAATAAGAACGTCTAGCGAGCGTATAACTAACCTAGTAACCCTGGGGGCTAATGCCAGAGTTCTGGCCGAGGTAATGAAGAAGATAAGCGAACAAGGATGTGATAAGACCAGAAATAAAATATTGATTGAAAATTTTCCCGTACATAGTGAGATAGCGCGTAAGGCCAGCACCACACGTGAGACTGTTACGCGCGTTTTGAGTACACTATCAAAGAAAAATATTATTTGCCGTAAGGGTAGCACATTAGAAGTCTCTGACATAGCCGTACTTGAAAGAACTTTTTTAAACCTCAGCAACTCTGATATTCGTTAGAACAGACTAAAGTGATCTCAGATAACAGATCTATTAAAAGTCTATTACTCTAAATTTCCCATACCCCAAATAAAAACCCCGCCTAACTTCTCAGCTAGGCGGGGCTTTATTTAACTTATGATAACGAGACTGAATTAACCAGCCATACCACCGTCATCATCATCAGCTGAATCGCCGGCCATACCTGGATCCACGATGTCCGCACCAGCTGCATCATCCGCGCCTGATTGGGCATCTCCAGCAGCAGGGCCGCCTTGACCCATGGCACTATCCATAGCTTGACCTAAAGCCGCATCAGCTGGATTGACATCCATTGCTGTATCAGCAGCAGCAGGAGGAGCAAAGGCGTCTTCCATGGCACCCATGCCACCACCAGTAGCTTCACCACCGCCAGCCGCTGCTTCAGCACCGGCAGGAGTTCCAGCAGCCATATCAGGATCTACAGGAGCCATTTCATGTGCAGGATTTGCCATGTCAGAAGCAACTTCAATTTGACCTTCACCATTCACTTCAGCCGCATCATTAACTTCAGCGCGAGCTTCAGTCATTTCAGGGCCGGAAAAGGCAGGATTAGCCGTATCGAATGCGTCCATTGGAGGTAATGGAGGAGCGTCAGCAACCGGACCGAAGTCACCAGGGGCTGCATTTGCGCAATCACCAGTTATTCCAGTCACGTCACCCGCTACAGGTCCCATGTCGCCAGTCATTCCAGTCATGTCACCGGAGCAACCAGTCATGTCACCTTCCATACCAGTCACGTCACCTGACATTGCAGAACAATCACCAGTCACTGGACCCATGTCGCCAGCAATATTTGTCATATCACCTTCGCAACCAGCCATGTCACCAGCAACCATTGAACAGTCACCAGTCATTGCACTCATGTCACCTTCACAGCCAGTAACGTCACCCATAACGCCACTCATGTCGCCAGTTACAGGTCCCATGTCACCAGTTATTGGTCCCATGTCGCCTTCGCAACCACTCATGTCACCGTAGCAACCGCCCATGTCACCCATTACAGGTCCCATGTCGCCCATTACAGGACCAACGTTACCTGTAATACCGCTCATGTCGCCTTCGCAACCAGCAGCGTCACCGTATACACCGCTCATGTCGCCCTCTACAGGTCCCATGTCGCCAGCGCAACCAGTCATGTCGCCTGTACAACCAGTCATGTCGCCTTCGCAACCAGATACGTCACCAGTCATTGGACCCATGTCGCCAGTCATACCAGTCATGTCGCCTTCGCAACCAGTCATGTCGCCAGTAACGCCAGTCATGTCACCGTGACAACCGCCCATGTCGCCTTCGCAACCATCCATGTCGCCTGTTGGTGGACCCATTTCTGCTGGACCATAATCGGGACCCATAGACATTGGATTACCAGGTACGAAATCATCAGGCATATTTGGACCCAATTCTGCGCCCATTTCATGTGGACCTATGTCAGCTGCGTCAAAAGTTTCAGCCATGTTATCAAACATTGGACCCATTTCAGGAGGCATATCCATACCTTCTGGCATAGCATGCTCCATGCAATCATTCATCATGGGGCCCATATCACCCATATCAGCGTCTGCAGGCATTCCCATCATTGCGGGACCTGCTATTGCGCCGAAAGCGTCGCCGGCTGCATCAAAAACCTCAGGGGATATTCCCATGTCGCCCATTGGGCCTTCCATAGCGGCACCCATAGCTTCATATCCACCTTCCATGTCGCCTGGATTGGCTTCCATGTGAGCTTGCATTGCTTCCATTCCGCCGCCCATAGCTTCTGCGAAGGCGCCTGGATCAGCTGCAACAGCTTCCAAGAATTCCGCCGGCATCGGCGGGAAGTCAGCCGGTGAAGCCTCCATGGCTTCTGGTGTTGGGAATTGTGTCATATAACTCATATAATAGTCTCCTTAGTGTAGTGTTAAGTATTAAAACATTTGTACAAATATTACGTCATAGCCGTCGTTGGTCCAATTGCACTTTTATGACGCGAGCGTAACTGAACACACATTTATGGCAGAGGTATGTGACGGCCATCACATATAAGACAATAATTATTTAATTTAATTCACGGCCATTTGGTCATGACCACTAAATATTCTATTTTTGAAGATTTTCAGAGTATCAAATTTTATATTCAATCTCGATAACCCGGACCTCTTCATCGCTGACATTGGTGGCGTTGTGTTTGATTGGCGCCGCGTATCCCGCCGTCCTATCGTTTTCGTAATCAACATACTTTATTTCGCCGCCCTCGCTTTCCAGCTTAAGCCTGCCGCCAGATTTTTGGATTGTCACATAATCAAAATTATGATGGTGCCAGCCTGTCTCGGCTCCCGGCGCGAAACGCCAAGACGTAATTTTTGTCTTATCGTCTTCAAATAAAAGATTAAACTCAGCTAACCCGGAAATGGGTTGGTCTTCTTTAACATCTAAACGTATCGACATTGCTAATTCTCCGTTCAAACTTAGATAATTTAGCCTAGCATCTGGCAACTTATTATAAAAGTTAAACCCAGCTTGGCTTTTAATGAAACGAAGGATTCAAAAAAATTAGTCGTCTACAATGTTACACTCTAAATTATAGCTGATAACCCCTAATTTTTTACACTCGGCAAGGCTAATGCCCTCCCTTCGGGCTTGGCGTTGGAACGCCTTATATAAGAGTGCCCGCAAGTCATCTTTAATATCCTGATCTTGAATTTCGAGATGTACAGGAAGACTAATACCCTTGGCACCCTTGGTGCTGGTTTTTTTTTGAGATTGATTGGACCCAAAAATAGCTGCCCAGCCAGACCGATACTCCTTGGTCGCCACACTAGAGAAATGACTGATCGAGGTCTGAGAGGCCGATTTGTTTGGTGCTGGAGTTTTATCAGCAGCTTTGTCCGAAGACGCGTCGCTCGATTTATCAGCGGGGGCATCTGTTGCACTTTTACTTGATCCGTCGGCCGCCTTGTCGCTAGCGTTCGAAGGCGCCGCCACATCCTTCTTCTCTTTTTTTTCTACTTTTTTACTTTCTTTTTTGGCCGTTTTCTCTTCACTCATGTCCTGCCATCTTTCCATCAAATAATTAAGGTCGTGCTCTACCAAACTTTATGAACACTAGACAAGCCTTTTTAACTAACTGCCTATTTTATGTAAACTCGTCTTCCAGTTAGATTGCACGCCCAAATTTTCCCTGTTATTACAGAAAAATGACTGCGAAACACATGGAACTACTGCAAGCAGAAACTGGGCTTTCACGAGATAATTTACTAGAGACCCTTGGCCTGAGTAATTCTGATAAAAAATCCACTTCCCTTGCCCTGGCTAAATTAGACGCAACTATAGAGGCATACGTGCTTAATGAAATAGATTTATTTCTAGCTAGAATATCAAACGATACTATTCTAATCCGTTTTATCTCAGAAAATGACTTTGCGTTGTACGAACCAGAAATCTTTAACGCTCTCAAGCACTGTTCGCTTCAAAAAGTGCTAATTATGCGAGGAAAACGCGCAATCGAGAGGATAGGAGGAGAAGTAGCCATCGCATTTATGGACGGGCGGCACTACGAGACGTGGCTGGGCGTGAATGACTTTGACGACAATCCAGAACTGCGCATCACCTGGGCTAGTCAGCAGATTAAAGGCGTGTAAACTGATACTAGAACTGAAAATTTACTAACCTCCCATTTTAATAGGACCGTATGAACTCTGAAAACCGCAGGGTTGTCAGTTATATCCTCTAATGTATAGTATTTTTACAATCAACTAATTTTAGATGTCCCTATAAGAGGCAATTATGCGCTTGCTTGACCAACCCGGAAGATCAACCGTCCATTCAAAGAACGGAATGGCTGCGACATCGAGCCCGCTCTCCACTGCTACAGCTATCCAAATCCTTATGCAAGGTGGCAATGCATTAGATGCCGCGATCGCGGCCGTCGCCACGCAGTGTGTCGTCGAACCCCAATCGACTAGTATTGGCGGAGATATGTTTTGTCTCTACAAGCCACACGACGGAGAACTTGTGGGTTTTAATGGGTCTGGTAGAGCGCCAACCGGCGCGACCCCGGAGTGGTTTGAAAAACAGGGTATAAAGACCATTGAGCGTATTAGCCCTCACTCTGTAACCATTCCTGGTGCAATCGATGGATGGTCTCAGATGCTTGACGCCCACGGCACAATGTCTCTTGGCGATCTTTTGCAGCCCGCCATTCAGTTTGCCTATGATGGCTTTCCTGTTCACCACCGCGTCAGCGCTGATTGGCATGATTGGACCGAGGGTTTAGCGGGCGATCCGACAGCAGCACAATATTACTTGTTAAAAGGGAAAGCCCCTAAAATCGGCGAGGTTATTAAATTACCCCTACTTGCTAAGGCCATGGAACATATAGCGAAGGAAGGCAGGGCCGGCTTTTATGAAGGTTGGATTGCCGAAGATATTGTTACATTTCTTCAAAACAAAGGTGGGCTTCATACGTTAGAAGACTTTGGAGAAGCTAAGGGCGAATTTATCACGCCAATCAAAACAAATTATAAAAATTATGAAGTATGGGAATGCCCGCCGAATGGCCAGGGAATTGTCGCGCTAGAAATGCTTAATATTTTAGCAGGTCTAGACTTAAACAAACTCGATCCCTTGTCAGCCGAACGGCTTCATCTTGAAATAGAAACTGCGCGCCTCGCCTACCGCGACCGAGACGCCGTCTTAGCCGACCCAGAAGTGGCAGACATTCCAGTCCAAAAATGGCTTTCAGAGGAATATGCAGCAAGTCAAAGGGCACTGATAAATCGATCGAAAAGAATGAGTAACATGCCACCTTCAGAGCTCGCAAATCATCAGGATACGGTATATTTGACGGTGATCGACAAAGAGCGTAACGCAGTGAGTTTTATTAATACACTTTTTTTCCCTTTCGGTAGCTCACAAGTTGCGCCTAAATCGGGTATTCTACTGCAAAACCGCGGAATGGGATTTAGCCTGGAAGCGGGTCACCCCAACTGTATTGCTCCAAACAAACGTCCCCTGCACACCATCATCCCGGGCATGTTAATGAAAAATGGAAAAGCTCAAATGCCTTTTGGCGTCATGGGCGGACAATATCAGGCAGCCGGCCACGCCCATTTTCTAAGCAACCTACTTGAATGGGATATGGATTTACAGGAGGCAATAGACTTTACACGTGTGTTCCCCGACGTGGATGACCCACAGGAACGAGTTCAAGTCGAGAGTAGCTTGCCACAAAATGTGCGCGCAGAGTTAGAGGCTTTGGGGCATCAAACCTATATACCGAATCGACCTGTCGGAGGAGCCCAAGCTATTTGGATCGATTGGCAAAATTCGGTGCTCCGAGGTGGATCCGATCCACGTAAAGACGGCTGTGCAATTGGCTATTAGTTATTTAACCATATTTAAACTCACGCGGTTGACATGAATGAATACAAACATTATTAAATTAATAGTAATTTAACTATATAAACATAGATAGAAATCTGTTTTTCGTGTAGTAAAGTAATAATTCGTCGTTCTTTTACCCACGAATAAGGTGACTAGTTATCTAACATTCGATGACAAACATATAATTTACAAAAACTGTCACAGGTGCATGGTAATTTTAGAGTGAATTTAGTTTAATTTAAAGGCTGTAAAGAGAGAAAAAATTAAGCGGGCGCTGCAAAGTTTGTCACAGCAATAAATAGGATAGAGAATTGAAGCAACATAAAAAAAACAGAGGTCTGATTGTAGCTCTATCGTGTTTTTCGTTAGCGACCGTTAGCGCAATAAAACCGTTGCACTCCGAGAACCTCAAAGAACTTATTGCTCCACTCCTTAAAAGTAACAACTTGGTTAAAAGCGCCGAAGCTGGGTTAAAATCGGCAAAAGAGGGTGCCAAAGCTGCTCGAGGAGGCCTATTCCCAACAGCTACATTTACATCCCATTATGGCTATGAGAAACAAAACAAGGCGAGTGGTACCGACAATTCAAATTTAATACCCCGAAAGGCGGATGTAAGTGTCAACCAACTCGTCTGGGACTTTGGTGCGACAAACGCAACTATAAAAGCTGCAAAGTTAGCAGCGAAAGGTGCAAAATTTGGACTTATCAGTGCAAAACAAGCAATAATACTGGGGGCAATAACATCGTATTTAAATGTTAATGCCTCAGCAAAAGCTCTAAACTATGCTCGTGAGTCAGAAAGTAACATTAAGCGCCAAACTGAATTGGAAAATTCCTTAGTTAAAAAAGGAGCAGGCCTGTCATCTGATGTGCTCCAAGCCAAAGCAACTTTGGCGGGTGCCATGGCGCGGAGAGTTGGTGCGGAACTAGCATTAGCAATGGCAAGAAATGCTTACCGTAAAACCTTCCAAACTTCAGACCCTGCTGATCTATCAGCTATTGAAAAACCAAAATTTCCCTCTGATTCAATACCTGGAACGGTGGAAGAAGCTATAGAAATAGCACTTAGAAAAAACCCAGGAATTCGGGCTGCTAACATGGGTGCAGCGGCTGCAAGCCAAGGCGTAAAAATAGCAAGGGCATCCTCCTTTTTCCCCAAATTTGATATAACTGCGGCAGCGGGCTGGAAAGATAACGATGGCGGTGCGATGGGCCATCAGATAGATCAAAGCGTCAAATTAAATATGGCTTTCCCGTTTAATCTTGGCTTTACGGCAGTCAACACCATCCGAGCCGCGAAGTACGGCGTGAGTGCTGTTCAATACCAAGTTAAAGAGGCGCGCGATGCGACCGAGAACTTAGTTCGTGATACTTGGGCAAATATGAATATGACAAAACAAAATTATAAATTTTTAAGTAACCAAGCTACAATTTCTGCTGAGTTTCTAATGCTAGCTAGAAAAGAGAAAAAGGCGGGTAACAAGACCCTGCTGGAAATATTAGGCGGCGAGACTGCACTGATTAATGCAAAGAGTGATGCGGTGGGGGCCGAGAGTGCTGTCCTCACAATGGGCTACACGCTTTTAGGTGCAATGGGCATCCTTGAACTCAGTCAGATACAGTAGTTTAGTGAGTTATTTGAATTAGTAGGTATTTTATGGTTCCTAATTTTTGGACAAAGAATTTATGCGTAAACCGTGTTGTAAAGTCCAAAATTAATCTAACAAAGCAATAATAGATTTGAAAAAAAAGCGACCTAGAGACGCAAAGTAGGACAATCAATGGACACGTTAGAAAGAGGGGGTTCGGCCCCAGACGTGATAAACGTATCGGGAAGTCAGAACATCAGCTTTGACGGTGCGTGGCTCCTTAAAGCTGATTTCGTGCGGCAAGGTCCGGATCTTTTAGTGCTGGGTGAAGGTGGCCAAAAAACATTATTAGTTGATTATTTTAATTCTGAAACGCCGCCCGATTTACAAACTAATTTTGGAGCCGTTATCTCGGCTGATCTAGCAAGTAAGCTGGCTGGCCCAGTTGCACCCGGACAATTTGCACAAGCAGGTAACTTGGCCCAAGGGGCTTCCACACCAATCGGTGTTATTGAAACACTCAAAGGCTCCGCCGAAGTTACACGGGCAGACGGCTCAAAAGTTACACTTAAGCAAGGCAGTGAAATTTTTACTGGCGATGTTCTTGAAACAGGCAAAGGGGCATCTATAGGTATTGTCCTCGAAGACGACAGTACATTATCACTAGCCGAGAGTGGCCGAATGGTAATGGACGATGTTGTCTTCGATGTTGATTCCCAAGAGGGCAATGCAACCATATCTGTTGTTCAAGGTGTTTTCTCCTTTGTTTCTGGTCAAATAGCAAAAACTGGACCCGACGCAATGGTCCTCAAAACGCCCGTTGCTACGCTGGGAATTAGAGGTACCAAAGTTGCGGGGTCTGCCGCTGCTGAAGGACAGGCGAATAGTATTTCTTTGTTGGCAGATGCAGATGGTTCAGTTGGTGAAATTTCTGTTACCAACGGAGGAGGAACGGTCTTCCTAAACCAGCCCGGTGCGACGACAACAATAACAAGTGCATTCCAGCCCCCTGCCCCAGTTATTATATTACCAATTGCTCAAATTACAGCAAAATTTAGTGCAGCGTTACAGACACTCCCGCCACCGCCGCCGCCGCGAGATGCCCAAGGAAATCGGCCGGCACGTGAGGCGCCAGCGGAAGAAGCGCCAGCGGAAGAAGCGCCAGCGGAAGAAGCGCCCGAGGGTGAAGGCGAAGAAGGGCCCGAGGGTGAAGGCGAAGAAGGGCCAGAGGGTGAAGGTGAAGAAGGGCCAGAGGGCGAGGGTGAAGAAGGGCCAGAGGGCGAGGGCGAAGAAGGACCTCCC
>CAJQSN010000038.1 GCA_905614355.1 uncultured Rhodospirillales bacterium
AAAAAGGACTAAATCGGCGAGCAGTATCCCGCAGATACATTGCGTCATTTTTAAATGTTGATAGATCACACGGCCACGTTATTTCCTTGCACAGGTCCAGCAAAATTGGCGACGCCACATCGGTAACCCACTCTTCCTCACTAAAACCATCGCTCAGTTTTCTGATCAAATGAGATAAATAGTATTTTCCGTCAGTTTCAAGTCTACGTACATAACCATACTTTGTTAATGAGACGAGCATCCGATCTACAGCTCTGCGAGAAAATCCAGACTTACTGGATAGTTCTGTAACACTTGCTCCTCGGCAGCGGTTTAGGATTTCAACAATATCGAACATACGTTCGGCGCTCTTAACACCTGAGTATCGTTCCATGTAACCTCCCCAAAAGATTTAGGCTTTGAAATTATATCACCATGCGCGCAATGCGCCATCTAATTTTATTTCGAGATGGGCGCAATGCGCACCATCATCCAAAATTTAGTGGTATTTGTAGAACCATGATGATTAAATAAATTCCGGAAATCAGAAATCAGGGAGCTACAATATTACAATGACCACTTCAACATTCAATATTGAGAAATGTGGAGCATGTCTAGGAGCTCTAGTTACCAATATCGATTTGACTTTAAAATTATCTTACCAGGAAAAAATATCTCTTCGCGCTGCTCTGGACCAACATCAAGTCATTTTTTTTCCCAACCAGAATTTGACGCCCAACCATCAGAAAAATGCAACTGAAATTTTTGGACCCCTCCTCCCTTCTGACACATTTTTCGAACATTTAAATGACGACCCCCATGTTGAAGTTGTCATAAACGACGAAAATAATCCTCCCATCGGTACAGCTAAATGGCACGCCGATTTAACCTGGGCCAAAGAGCCACCAGCAGGGACCAGTTTGTACTCTCGGGAAATTCCTACAGGGAAAGGTGACACAATCTGGGTTAGTATGACAGCGGCTTACGATTCACTATCAGAGCGAATGAAACAATATCTCGAGGGACTTAAAGCCCTACACAGTTGGGACATGGGGCTAGGTGGTCGACAAGCAATTTTTCAGCAAGGCGGTGACCATTATACCAAGCGCAAGAACTCTAACCCTCCAATAGCCCAACCTCTTGTTAGGACCCACCCCCGAACCAAACAAAAATTAATTTATGTGAACCCAGGATTCACAAGTCACATTATCGATATCCCTAGAAAAGAAAGCGACGGAATTCTGAGCTTTTTGTATGATTTAGCCCCACGACCAGAATTTCAATTGCGGCATAAATGGGACGTTGGAACTCTTGCTGTCTGGGATAATACCGCGACACAGCATGCCGCCGTAGATGATTTTTTCCCAGCGTATAGAGAGCTCACGCGGGTAACTTTCGGTGGACATGGAAAGCCTAAATAAACGCAAAGTACTGCGATTAAAAATTGCATACGATGATTTTAACAGAGGATTATTTTATAATGTTGGAACTATATTATTTAAAAGAAGCGGACTCAGTTTGTTCAAATCGCGCGGTGATTACTTTAGCAGAAAAAGGTATCAAAGATTGGACACCTCATTATATAGAGCTTCTTAAAGAAGATCACTTTAAATCAGAATATCTTAGTATAAACCCTAAAGCTGTCGTGCCAACTTTGGTCCATAATGGGAATCCCGTTCGGGAATCTTCCATAATCTGCGATTATATTGACGAATTAAAGTCTGATCCTCCGCTTAAGCCTGAGAGCTTAATAGAGCGCGCGCACTTGCGAGAATGGATAAAAGATTCAGATGAAATAGGATTTCCAGGGATTGCTGCGTTGAATTTTGTGACGCGTTTTCGTTCCGCCGTTCCGCTAGAAACCCTAGAACGACGGTGGAAAAAACAGCCTGACCTTGAAAAAACATTACGACAACAATCTGTTATTCAAAAAGGCATGGACTCCGAGTGGGTTCTTCGGGGATTAGTCGGCTGGGATCGTATTTTTAAAAAAATGGAAGATACTCTATCAGATGGTCGACCATGGATTATGGGTGATACGCTCACTCTGGTGGAGACTTGTTACGCTCCACTAGTCAAAGTCTTGGACATGATAAAATGGCTCGATGTCTGGTTTGAACATCGCCCTAACGTGGCTCAATGGTGGGATAACCTTGGCAATCGGCCCAGTGTCCTAGAATTAGACGAATATGAAGGTCATACCGCAGACCTTAACTCTGATCACGCTAAAGCCGGTATCGTATTAGTTGACGAAGCACGTGATCGATTGGAAAGGTACAACGCCTCTCGAATTTAATTTCGTTTATTGATGGGAATTTTAACGATTGACTAATTCTTCACTATTTGAACTAACATGATTTTCTGAAACGGAGTTATTTTTTATGCCTATAATAGAAACAACTAATCCAGTCGTATCAAGTTTTAAAGGATTACATCTCTACCACGCGCATATTTCAAATTGCTCTGCAAGAGTGAGGCTACTTTTGGAAGAGAAGAAAATACCTTGGGAGAGCCATCACATCTTTTTAGCAAAACGAGAGAATATAACAGAAGAGTATTTTAGTATTAATCCAAAAGGTGTTGTGCCATCACTGGTGCATGATGGCAAAGTAATTACAGAGTCGAATGATATTTTGGTTTACCTGGAGGAGACATTTCCTGATCCCAGTTTTATCAATGTGGCCAGTGAAAAAAAACGGGAGATAGAACGTTGGCTAAAAATCTCAGGCGAAGCTCATATGCCTGGCATAAAGACCTTCCAATACTACAAAAGAAACTCTAAGGCGATGAAAAAAACAGAAGAGGAAGTTGCCCTCTACCGGAAACTTCAAAAAGACCCAGCCTATTTAACCTTCCATGGCAAGCATGACCTCCCTGGTCAAAGTTTCACACCCAAGGATGCTGAAACCGCAATAAATCTGATGGATGGATACTTTACCGAAATGGAGGATATTCTGTCTAAAAACCAGTGGTTGGTTGGAAATACCTTTACGTTGGCTGATATTTCATGGTCACCGACTATAACCACCCTTTTGCGCGGCGGCTATGACTTCAACCTTTTTCCAAACCTCATGGCCTGGTATGACCGAATTTTTAAACTACCGAGTTTCCAAATATCCGTAACTGATTGGTATACCCGGATGGAGAAAAATAATTGACCATTTTAGTCATTAAAAGAGCTGACATACTAAACCCTCCGAATGCCCACTTGCAAAAAGAGAATTTGAATAAGACTACGCACTAAGCTTACAATATGGTCGCAGGTAGCTAACAAGTTAATAACTTGCTAGCTCATAAGAGACTAAACGTACTGCTGGCGCTGAAAAGGATCCCACTTTTCTTATGGCTGGTGTAACTGTGGTTGCAAACTATGAGTTATTCGGAATCAATAGGAATAAATTAGAAAAACTTATTCACCGATTCTTTGGCTCGGCACGCCTCAAAATAGAGATCAAAGATCGCTTTGGGCGCCCGGTCATTCCTCAAGAATGGTTTTGTGTACCCTTTAATTGTATTGAACAAGTAGTTGATCGGATCAAAGACGGGTCGATTGTTGATTATACTTATGACGCAAAAACTGCAAGTTTAGTAAAAGCGTCCTAAACATATTAACGCTTAAGCCCTATTTTCAAAAATAGGTGCGATATTTAGTTATGCTACGATAGCAGCAGAGATGACGCGACGTCGGGGTAGAGTATACCCGCCCCCTGCCTTAAGTCAGCAAGCATACTCTTCGCTCAAATAAATTTATACACAAGCACTGGGTACTTGTAAGGGACTTGCGATATCCCGCTTGCTACCCATATGCTACTTGGAAGCACTTAGATAGTAGTCAGAAACACGGTAAGTTGTTGTAAAGGTTGGTTGCGGGGGCACGCAACCGGCGTTACTTGCACTTGGATTTTGCCTGCTTATAAATACAAAATACGTTGGTTGCGGGGGTATTGCCATATCTGTATTGATATTTGTCCCTATCAACATAAATCAAATCGAAATCCAGACTGTATTCAGACCTACAAAACCGTCATGAAAAAAACGCAAGCATGGTTTATTAAAGAAGAGGACAAAGTTCTAGGTAACAATTAAGAATACCAGCTTGATGAGGGCGTGGTCAAATGGTCTGTAATTTGGTCGAATAGATTACAAATTACTGGTAGAAAGTTCGCGCAATGCATCTTCAGCAGTCATGACCCAACCAAACGCCGTTCGAATACACTGCAACGCCGCATCATGCAAATCCGGGCCATCCATGGTGTCGACGCAGTCTTCGACCACCACCGCCGCATAATCACGGACGTTCGCAGCACACACCGTTGCCAGAACGCAGGAATTGGTGTTAATTCCGGTAACCAGCAAAGTATTGATACCGTGGGAGCGCAGCACAAAGTCGAGATCCGTCGACTGGAAACAGTCATAACGCTTTTTGACGTCAACGATCATGTCACGCGATGGATCACACAACCCCGGCATGATTTCGAGACCGGGAGAGCCTATTAGATTATGGCGCTCCACATTCTTGCGAGTAGAATTTGGGTCATCTGCCAAAGCGCGCCAACGCGGGTTACTGCGAATTTCCTCAACATCCCGATACGCCGTCACCAAATGAACAATGAGAATGTTCTTGGCCCGACAGCGTTCCATGAACACCTTGTTGTTGGCCACCAATTTGGCGGCGACATCGGCGGGCGCCGGCATGGTAGCAACTTCTGGGTCCAGGTGACCGCGGTGGCAATCAATGGCGATGACCGCCGGTTTGATAAAATTAACTCCCAAATCAATCATGGTTCAGCTTTCATTAGCGAGAAGGGAGGAAAAGGTTAGGTGAGTTGGGGAAGCCACGTCACCAGTATTGGGACATAGGTGATAAGCACTAAAACGAACAGCGCGACAGCAATGAATGGCACCAGGCTTTTCACCACCTCCAAGTAAGGGACATCAAACGTTGTCATACCGATGAATATGTTCAGTCCAAACGGTGGTGTAATCATTCCAATGGCAACATTGAGAACAACCACCGCGCCCAGGTGCATAGGATCGATTCCCAACGCCTGTGCCACCGGATACACTAGAGGCGTCAGGACGATAATCGCCGAATTTGGATCGATGAACATTCCTACAATCAGAAACACGACATTAATCATCAATAGAACAGAAATCCTGGAATGGCCTTCAAGCATGCCAGCGATGGCTTGCGGCACGTTTTCGAGAGTCAGGTAGTAAGTCATCGCCGAGCCTGCAGAAATAAGAATCAAAAGCGTTGCAATGACCATAGCAGACCGTGAGGAAAGGTTGAATAGTTCTCCAAACTGGAGTTGTCGGTAAATGATTGTTTCAACAAACATTGCGTATGCGCAGGCACCTGCGGCGGCCTCCGTGGGCGTGAAGGTTCCCGTGTAGATGCCGCCGAAAATAATTGCTGGCAACCCCATGGCCCAACCGGCACGTTTGAAGCTGATATAACGCGCACTCCAAGATTCTTTTTCTTTCCGCCCAATGCCTCTAACGCGGGCATATGAATAGGCGTAGAGTGCTAGCGCAGCAGTAAAGATGGCACCCGCACTCAACCCCGAAAGGAATACATCGCCAACTGAGTTCATGGTTTGCAACGAATAGAGAATCATCGCCACACCCGGCGGGATCAGCATGGCCAACGTCGATGCTGAGAGAATCAAGCCGACGGCGAAACCTCGGCTGTAGCCTTGTTTCAGCAATGTGGGGTAAACAATCGGGCCAATGCTAACAACTGCCGCCGCACCGACACCAGAAATTGCGCCGAACATGGCACAGGAAACCGCCGTTGTGATGGCGACGCCACCGGTATAGTGGCCGATAAAACTTTCCACCAATCCCAACAAACGTTCGCCGATTTCTCCCCGTGCAATGATGTCGGCGGCGAATATGAACAACGGAATAGCTAACAGGCTAAATTTATTAATGCCCTGCAGCATCTGCTGGACTAGGACCATTGAGGGGATGGGCGGGCCAAATAGCTCAAACGTCAACAGCGTCGGCGCCAGAACAGCGATGAAAATTGGGGCGGAAATTGCAAACAAGGTAATCGCAACCCCGGCAAAAACGAATACAGGCATATATGCTACCTACTCTCCCTGCACATCGGAAAATTCGCCATTATCGATACCTTGCAAAGGTTCTTCTAAAAATGATTTAAGTGAATTATGAAAAAAACCAAGTGTCATTAATGCACTTGCCACCGGAATGGCGAGATAGAAATACCCGGTCGGAATGAGCAACATCGGGTCCATTTGCCCGAGGTTGAAACGCAACGATGTGAAGGTGTATCCCAACCACGAGACATATCCCATCGTCACGCCCCCGACGATACCAATGATAATAGAAAGCCAACGACGCGTTGGCCTCGAAACCATACGCGAAGCAATATCGATGGTGACATGGCCACCGCTGCGCACCAACAAGTAAGCCGCCATGAACGTCATCCATATCATAAGAAGCCGTCCCAATGCCGGCCCCCCAGAGAATGTAACACTGAAGGCCGCCCGACCAATGGAGTTGGCGAACAGCACAACCGTCATCAAGAGAAGTAACGAGCCGACGAATCTAACTACAACACGGTCAATAAGACCCAACGCAACCTCGATATAACGGATAAGTGCCATTCGCCAATTGTACTCCGGCAAGCCCTAACTTAGGGGTTATTTTAACTTTGCAAGCTCTGCTTTGAAGGCATCCAGGATAGCTTTTCCCTTGGCACCGTTCTGTTCAACATAGAACTTTTCGACACCGGGAAGAACTTTTGCTTTCATATCTTCAAAATTAGCCTTGCTGACGTCCACTACTTTGATCTTAGCCTTTTGGAAGACTGGCAGAGCTTTTGACTTAATAATCGAATAGGTTAAGTCGGTAGTTAGCTTGCCGCCAGCGTCAATGGCTTCACGGATTGCCGTCTGACAGGTACTGGAGCGTTTGTCCCACCAGCCTTTGGAAAGCATGATGACCTGATCCAACGTTCCGTGATTGGTAAGCGCCATGTAGTCCTGCACTTCATGGAACTTCATGAAGAAGTTAGTGGTAATCGGATTTTCCTGGGCATCAATCGCTTTGTTCTGCAATGCTCCGTAGGTCTCCGCGAACGGCATGCCGACGGCTGTCACGCCGAAAAGGCGAAACTGTTCCTTGAGTACAGCCGAAGGCATCACACGGGCTTTTAAGCCAGCATAATTAGCAAATTCGTTCAACGGCTTGTTTCCAGTCCAGACCTTATAACCTGTATGCCAGATGGCGACCGAAACGACGCCTTTTTCTTCCGTCGTGTCGAGTAGCTTTTTCATCGCATTGCTTTTGTGAATTTTCGCAAGATTTTCACGTTGTGGGGGCCAGAAAAACGGAAAATCCATAATTCCGATCAGCGGTTGAAAGCCAACTAGAAACGACCCCGGAAGGATGACCATTTCGATCGAGCCAATCTGTAAACCTTCAACGAGGTCCGTAGTTCCACCGAGTTGTCCACCGTGATAGGTTTTTGCATTGACGTCGCAACGCTTATCCGCATTGACCATTTTGGCTACTTTATCACCGCCTTGGCCACGCGGTGCTTTCCCCGGCACAGCGTTGGCGATTTTCATTTGAACCTTGGCGGCTGATGCTGGTATAGCAGTGCCCACCATAATTGTCGTGCCAGCAAATGCCAACGCGACCGCTAATGTCTTCAAAGTATTGCTTCGTAACATTTTTCTCTCCTATTTTAAGCTTCTGTTAGCCAAGTTTTGTTTGATCGATTCCAAACTGGTCGGCAAGCCAGTCTGCAACGTATTCTTGTCCAATCGTTGGATTGTCGTGTTGGCAGTGTTCGGCACCGGTTTCTTCCTCGCCAATCAATTTAAAAGTCACATCGACTCCCCCTGCTTTAGCATTTTCATAAACAGTGTTCGCTTGGGAAACACCCAGAACATCATAGCCGCCATGGCAAATTAGGTAAGGACACTGGATTTTATCGACCACGCCTTCGAGTTCGAAATCCCGTCCCTTTTCAAACGCTGCTTCCATCGTATCCACTCCGAACACCCATTTTATATGGGGGGCCAAGCCGAAATCTTCATCGGGTTCACCCCACAAACCATTGACGCTCCAAATGGCGCCATGGGAGACCGCAGCCGCCAGTCGGTGTTCAAATGAGGCGGCCCGGGCAGCGTAGTAGCCACCCAGACTTGAGCCGCTGACGGCAATGCGCTTGGCATCGACATCGTCGCGTGTTTCCAGATAATCGATGCAACGACCGACCGGGACCTCGTAATCAAACCGGTTGTAGACTTTGTGCCGGCGGAGCGTTGCACCCTGGCCTGGGCCATCCGTCATAAGGACGGATATTCCGCGTTTCAGCGCGCCACTAGCGACCATAAAATACATCTCATCCTTGAAGGAATCTAGACCGCCGAAACAAATTAGAACCGGCTGACGTTGTTCTGGATTAACCGGAGAGCGCAGAAAATAAGCGGCAAGGTTGACGCCATTTTCGTACGGCACTTCGACCGGTTCTAATGCAGGGTTTAAATACTGCCCCCACTTCTTTGTGCAATATTCAATCTTGTCAAAAGTCTGGATGCGACGGGGGTCGTCTTGCCCCAACCAGAATTCTGCTTCACGCAAATAGTCAGCTGCTCGAAGCCAGCATTGCTGCGCAGTGATAATATGGTTATTGACCTCGGCCTGATCCCCGCGTTTCATATTACGCTCGCCAACTATCAACCATTCTTTGTGCCAGCTCTCCTCATCACCGGGAATCATGTTGTTCGCTGCCTGGAAACATTCACTGACGGAACCGCCGCCCTCCTGTGTTTCACCGAGTGCGCGCCGAAATTGGTACGACATCCAGGGAAATTCAGGCCAGTGGTGCCAGCCATACGGCTCATAATGAGCATTTTTATCGTTAGATATCTTGCTTATACCTGATTGTTCTTTCATTTGTAGCCTCTTAATTTGTTAAGTCTTGGTATTCATACAGGATGAAGGGCTCAATTAGTATTATTGGAATGCATCCACTGATCTGAATTCCGCCTTATGCCCTTGGCTTTACCCCTCAGCCTAAGAAACATGCCAATCTAAGACCTGTTCGCCGGCCCACACCCCCATCCTTTTGTTGATAAATACAATTTTCATTGTATACCGGAAAACACGCTAAAACACTTTTAAACTTAGGTACCTAATTTAAACTTAGGTACCAAAGTTTATAATATTTATCCACCATAAAGTCTAGCTAGATTACAGAAATTTAAACACAAGCACTGGGTGCTTGTAAGGGACTTGCGATATCACGTTTGCTACCCATATGCTACCTGGAAGCACTTAGATAGTAGTCAGAGACACGGTAAGTTATTGAAAAGATTGGTTGCGGGGGTAGAATTTGAACCTACGACCTTCAGGTTATGAGTTTTAAGCCCATCATAAATTGTATCAGGAGCCATTCTCAGAGGTAATTAGCTCTGGGACATCAAGCTACGTTTGATTTTGAAAACTACGTGCCCAAACCTGCGCTCGTTGAAGACTTTTTTCGATAAAGTCATTTAAAAATCGGAATTTCCATGATCAGAGGTTGGCAGGTTTCGCAGACAAATGTCCGTCGCCCGTTGATCTCAAAACGACGTATAGCTTTCTTGCATGTCGGACAATGGTCTTTTGCAAAGATGTTGACGCGCTCGCGATAGCGGCTTTTCGACGGACGTGCACCGTCAACAGTAATAATGGCATTGCGTTTTACACCAATCTTGAGCAACGCTTTTGCATCGGCCCAAATTCGATCGAATGTTTGCCGGTCAATAGCTTTCCCAGGCGTTTTGGGGTGAACCGCCTGGCGCCATAAGATTTCCGAGCGATAGATATTGCCGATCCCTGCCATCACAGACTGATCCATGATTAAACGGCCAATAGGGGCCTTACTCTTCGTTATTCTATTAAAAGCGAGGCTAGGATCTGAATCAGAACGCAGCACATCGGGACCTATCCGATTAATTAACGACAGGACCTCTTGCCCAGCCAAAACTCGGCAAATGGTTGGACCATTTATGTCTATGACATGTGTGTCGCTGACGAGGCGGACACGTACCGCACCCCGTGGTTCGACCAGCGGCAAATTACGCTTTTGGATACGTCCAAAGAGACCTAGATGGATGTGAAGTACATCGCCATTTTTAAAACGATAAAGAAGGTGCTTTCCGAACGCCTCGACGGCAAGACAAAGCTGGCCGGTGAGAAGAGAAGCCCCGGCACCGAACCGTCCTTGTGGTGACGAAACAGTCAGCTGTTGACCGGCGAGTATCCGGTGGTGGTCGCGTGCCGCGCGATGGATGGTGTGGCCTTCTGGCACTGTGGCCTCCTAATCTCGTGGAACTACTGCTCGCATTTTGAGCCTTTCGATTATGTTTGTTTCGTTTGACGGCTATTTATTGAAATCCGAGCGATTTCCATCGCCATCAATATCCCTTTGAGGGCCTGGATGCCCCGCTCAGCTAATTCAAACCATTGTCCAACAACACCTTGATTTTCTGTTCACTAGTCTGTGCCACAAGACGGCCGATTTCCGTACCGCCCTTAATGAGCACTAGGGTTGACCTGCGCGGAATCTTCCGGCTGGTGGTTACAGCGTGTGAACCGAACGTATCCCAGTCAATGAGAACGAATGTTATAGACTTGTCGTATTGCGGATAGCTCGCACGGAGCTTTTTAAGCACGCTTTTTTGACGCGTGCAGGTTCCTCACCAGGACGATAAATAACTAAGAAGGAGAGTTTTACCTTTCGTTATGGCCGACTTGACGAGGCCAGGTTTATAAATTATCCATCCCGTTTCGGCTTGCGCCACCATCGGAGCCGCTACAAGTAGCAGCGACAGTGTAGCGATCTTAAACATAAGCATCTTCATAAGTTAGCTCCTTTCTTTTCTTTATACGTAAAACGCTGATCTTCAGATTAACTTCCAGTGCCCCGCCGCATCTCATACGTAATCCGCCATAGCTCTACATTAGAATGTTATCCATGTGAATAAGTTCAAGGTGCAGACGCGGTTAAAGAAGGAGTGTGTGACCAATCCTCATCACAATGGTTTGATGGGTGATTAGAGCACGACATTATAATATTTTTAGTATGCTCGACATCCCCTATTAATATATATTTTAGCATACAATTTTTACCGATGATGTTTCTGGCTTGTATTTCTTCACATTAAAATTAGGTGCATAATAGACTAAAAATATCTCAACCAATTAATTTGACAATATGTTGTTTCAAGCCTAGAAAGCCGCCACTTCGGTTGGCTGTGGATGTCCTAAGAATAGTTCTCTTTTTTTTTTCATCAAATCCCCAACTATTTTAGGAAATTATGGCCTTAAAGAAGACCTCAAATATATATATCGAAGGCGGAGTAGGCCGTTTTTTTCCATTTTTAGTTTGGATAAATGCAGCTAACCGCACAACTGTGCGTGCCGATTTGTTTGCTGCTCTTACCGGTGCTATGATTATGGTTCCACAAGGGGTCGCGTTTGCCACTATTGCTGGAATGCCGCCTGAATATGGGCTTTATGCAGGCATGGTCCCAGCCATTGTTGCCGCCTTATTCGGCTCTTCCTGGCACTTAGTATCTGGGCCAACAACGGCAGCCTCGATTCTGATTTTTTCATCACTTAGTATCATGGCTGAGCCCGGGACGGCTAATTATGTCACTTTAGTTCTTACACTTACTTTTATGGTAGGAGTTATAGAATTATCAATGGGGTTTATGCGCTTAGGCTCGCTTACAAACTTCATATCTCATACAGTTGCAATTGGCTTTACTGCCGGTGCCGCTATTTTAATTGCAGCAAGTCAAGCAAAGGACTTTTTAGGAATAAAAATTCCTGTTGGCTCAGCTTTCTACGATGTTGCAATCCATATTTTTTATCAATTTGGACAGATTTCTATACCGGCGACCACCATAGGGCTCGTTACCATTTTAAGTGGGCTTTTATTCAAAAAACTTTTCCCAAATTCACCTTTTATGATCATTGCCATGCTGTTCTCCGCCTTTATAGCATTTACACTTGATAAGCTTGGCATTGCATCCGTTGAGATGATCGGAGCAATTAACTCCGGGTTACCACCCCTATCTTCACCAAATTTTGATCTCAATGTATTCAAAGATTTAGTCCCAACGGCTTTCGCTGTAGCATTATTTGCATTGACTGAGGCTGTATCAATTTCACGTTCCATTGCTTCAAAAACGGGTCAGCAGATAGACGGTAATCAAGAATTTATTGGTCAAGGTCTATCTAATATTATAGGGGGATTTTTCTCTGGTTATGTAGCAACCGGTTCCTTTAATCGAAGCGCTTTAAATTTTAGCTCCGGAGCCCGCACACCATTGGCCGCAGCCGTCGGGGGATTAATCTTATTGAGTATAACACCTTTTGTTGCACCTCTAGCAGCATATCTGCCCAAAGCTACGGTAGCAGGCATATTATTTTTAGTGATCTCGGGATTAATTGATGTAAAGCATATCCATCAAATTCTTAACTCCAGCAAAGCAGAAACAACCGTGATGTTAGCAACATTTTTTTCTGTTCTGTTTATCAATCTTGAAGTTGCAATTTTTACAGGTGTAGTATTGTCATTAATATTTTACCTTAACCGAACATCACACCCTAAAGTTTCCACCCTTGCACCAGATGCCAATGATGCACGGCGCCGGTTTAGCGCTGATCCAAGCCTACCAGAATGTCCGCAAATAAAAATTATTAGGATTGACGGCTCGTTATTTTTTGCCGCGGTCTCAAATGTTATAGAAACACTGAGAAAATTTGAACTAAAATCTCCAGTTCAAAAGAACTTGGTTATTGTAGCATCAGGAATCAATTTTATTGATATGGGAGGCGCGGAGGCTTTAGCTGACGAAACGCGCCACCGCAGGAGTGCCGGCGGCAATCTATATTTTATTGGGATAAAAGAAGCTGTTTCATTAGTTTTGAAGCGAACGGGCTTTATTGAAACAATTGGTAAGGACAAGATTTTTGAATCAAAAACTGCTGCCCTTTCAACAATTTATTCTAAACTTGATCAAGATATTTGTAAAAACTGTAAAAACCATATTTTTCAGGAATGTGGTTCTGTGCCCACTAATGTTCCACGTGCCGATCACGTTCCAATTTCAGCGCTGCCAATTACTACCACATTAATCCCCACTAAGAATAAGAAATCGCAATCTGATCCAATTTTACATTTGGGTCCGCGTCGTAATGATAAAAATCCATCACGTATACTTGCACTTATTGAACATGATGATGGCGAGAAGGGATCACGAGAAACTATGGCTGAGGCATTCCGGCTTGCTAATGAGACAGAAGCTGAGCTGGCTTTCGGCCAAATTGTTAATTGGAATTGGGGAAGCGGAAATGTAATGCCAGAGGGATTCTTATCCGTAGAAATGGAGACGGCCCTTTGCGCCCCAGCACGTCAGCATTTAAACCGTATAGCAACTGAGGTTGGTGTGATAAACCCTGTGGTTATGGCAACAGCAACCCCTAATCGTTCACAAGCAGCAGTTAAATTAATCGCTGAGTGGTGTCCAGATCTTATCGTTGTGCATAAAAATTCTGGTTTTGATTTTGTTAGGCAAACTAAGTATGAATTTGAAACACCTTTTGGAAAAATCCAAACGCGTATTAAATTAGCAAAATCTGAGTAAACAGTAAGCATTAAATATAAAAAAATTAGTTTAAAAAATACTATAAAATCTCGCGAACAACTAGCAAACGGGACGATGCACTTACAGCACGTGTAAAATAGCTATAAATATGGTTATGAAAAACTCGAAAGAATGATTAGAAAGCTGCGGTATTACAGGAGCTACAATTTCACTTTGAAAGCCTCAAATCTATAATGGTGTGAATCAAATGCCCAAAATCTATTGAACAAACAGATAACGGTTTTTATCAAGTTGGTTCCTAAAATTCTATCAGATGATGGGGGTAAATGCCTTAACTCCTATGGAACGATAGTTGCTTGGTAAAGTAAGTATAAATAATCAACTTATGGAAATAAATAAAGATAATAACCAATAGTAGAGACTATTTTACCAACCTAGGTTATGAGTGAATTCCATTCTCCTTTTTGTGCACGTGATAGTAAATCTCCAGCCTCCAGATCAAACCACCAACCATGTATTTTAAGCCCGCCAGAAACAACTCGCTTTTTAACCCAAGGAAAAGATAATAAATTATTTGTAGAAATTGTTACCGCCTCTTTTTCAACATGCCTATGTAGCTGTGCGCCCTTTAACTCTGGGTTAACCGCGTGATCTACAATAGACATCCATCCATCAATAAATTCTCTACTATTGGATCCTTTGACACCATCGCAAAGACAACGAATTCCTCCACAGTGAGAATGGCCTAATACTATAATATGTCCAACACCAAGGTCGCGGACAGCAAATTCAATCGCAGCGCTAGTGCCGTGATAACTACTGTCAGGCTTATAAGGTGGGACTAAATTAGCCACATTTCGTACGATAAAAAGTTCACCAGGCTCGGCTTTGGCAATAATAGAAGGATTAACACGACTATCAGAACAAGCAATAACCATAACATCGGGACTCTGTCCCTGTTCAACTAGAGAACGATAGAACTCAGGTTGCCTATCATAATAGGCTTCGCGAAAATCCTTAAAACCAGCTATTAATCTTTCAATTGTCATAAAATTATAATAGTTTATAAAACATGAAGATGTGGATCATCAACAAAATCCTCAGGAAATTCAGGACCCCACTGGTTATTTAAACCAACATTGACTTCCCATCTACCACCCTCATGAGTATTGTTAACAACGTCACTATCGGTAAAATGCTCATGGATTCGGCCCCATGGATCACGCCAATAATCAAATATCTGACTGCCGAGCACGTGCCTTCCAACACCCCAAGCATGTTTATAACCTTTTGACTGAAGAAAGTTATGCCCAGTATTAACATCATCAAAATCCGCGACCTCAAATGATAAATGATTAAATTCTGCGTTTTCCGATTGAATTCCAAGTAACACATGGTGATCTACATATTCGTCCCCGGCGTCAATATGGTTAAAGGTCATCATATTATTACTTAATTCATCAGGAGCCATAATATGATCTGAAGCAGCCAACCCAAGCGTTGATTGATACCATTCATTGAACTTCTTAAGATTTTTTGTTTTTACAACAACATGTGCGCTTCTCTTTACAGTCGAAGGTTGTCCTGGATTTGCAGAAACTCGCTGAAGATCAGTACGGGCAAATTTATGCTTGCCATCATTTATAATAACGTCTCGAACCGGCAGATCCTCTGCAACTTCCATACCATGGATAACTTCAATAATACGTCCATCTGGATCAGGTAACGTCACCCGTTTTCCACCGCCTGGCTCATCAATTTCATGAACATTACTTGCACCTGGTGCCCTAGCTATCTTCTCTAAATCCTCTTCACTCTTTGCCCACCAGGCCATTCCTATATGCACGGGGTCACCAAGCTCTGTGACATGTAGGTGATGATGGTCGCCATCCGTGCCACGCATATAAAGTGCATTTTTAGTGCGATCGGCTCTAACCATGCCAAAATCAAGTAAAAATTCTTCCATTCGGTCTAGATCAGGAGCCCCTATCCTTCCGTAAGCTAAATCCCTTACATTAATCATCCCTCTATCCTTTCTAATATACATGGCAATAAATAATTAATAATAAAGTAAATTAATTTTATACTAGTAGTCAAATTTTGTTAAATCTAATCAATACAAAATTCATGGGTTCTCTTAAGACCTAACAAAACAGCTGATTTAGATTTAAATATTACCCCAATTTTCTTCGGCTACTTCTACGAGAAAAGTAAGTTTACGCCATTGGTCATCCTCACTAATAATATTACCTGCAGCTGTGCTAGCAAAGCCACACTGAGGGCTAATGCAAAGATTTTCAAGAGGAATGTATTTAGCAGCTTCCTCTATCCGACGTTTGAGTTCATCCTTATTTTCAAGTTCGCCAAATTTCGAGGATACAAGCCCTAATACAATCATTTTATCACGAGGCGCAAAGCGCAGCGGTTCAAAACTACCCGCACGACTGGGTATCCCACTCCATAAAAAAATTATCAACGGGCACTCCAGCAAACATATTCTCGGGTCGTTCCGAGATCGCTTGAGTAATAGCATTACCGTAGATTCGAATAAGTTCAGCTGGGTCGTCACCCCTCTCCTCCATTTGATGACGTACTTTAGGATCGCACAGCATCGCAAAGGTGGTGTCATCTAACTGAAGATACGTGCAACCGGCATTCGCTAAATGTATGATTTGATCGCGATAGGCAGCACAAAGGTCTGACCAAAAACTCTCGAGGTCAGGGTAAATATCTTTATCAATTAACGCTCGGCCACCGCGATGATAAGCAAGACTTGGAGAAGGAATACAACATTTAGCACTAACGGTAGTATTATTATAAAGATAGCTGAAGTGATCAATCATCGTACCATGCTGATTACTGATTTTACTAGAAACACCAATATTTTTAACACTTCCCCCACCAGCGGTTGAAGCTCCGCCTACAAATTTTGGCCCTTGTGAGCTAGCCAATTGATCAACCCCTTCAAAGCCACAAAAAAAATCATAATGCCACAGGGTTCGGCGAAATTCTCCATCGGTTACCGCCTTTAATCCACATTCTTCCTGTTTTCTAATAACCTCGCTGATGCACTCATCTTCAATCTTACGCAACTGGTCAGATAAAATTTTACCTTCAGCAAAATTTCTCCTGGCTTCATGCAATCGAGAAGGCCTTAACAAACTGCCAACGTGATCAGCACGGAAAGGTGGTTTAGTCAGATCCTGATAACTCATCGCGTCCCTCCCCTAAAGTGTGTGAACATATGAATTAGTGATACAGTCTATATTAATATTAATAATTTTAGCGAGAGCAAATTCTCTAATTATACTTGAGACCAGGTAGAAATCTTAATCCGGTAATTCAATAGAAACAACGCCTTATGTGACAGGTCTGAATTCAACCAAGATAATCAAACAAGACTACGCTTAATTCAAATATTTCTCAATTTTAACGTCCTAAGTGATCCTTTGTGTCCCCTGGTTTTTTAGGATGGGCGTACGCGTGTTTGAATACTGCATTTGCCAAGGAAAGTTTCTCATACTTCTGAATTATTTCTACATTAATTTTAATCAATTTATCTTCGTCATTATAATGCTGGGCCAGATTGCTCTCAGTCGCCTTATTAAGCGATGGAGGATTCGACATATACCATTCCACTGTTCGATTAAACGCCTCTAATACTGGTATTTTATCCTTATACCCCAGTTCACTGCGCATCGCATACGTATCGTAATACAAATGATTTGAATGTTTACTACCTATCATCATATCCCTGGAGGGCGTCGCATATTCGACAGGAATAGAAATTATTTCCATCGTCGAATTCATTGCTTTAGCAATTACCTGGACCCATTGTGCCATTGTTAGTTGATGGTCATCACCGCAATTATATATTTTCCCCGATGCGCGTTCACCCTGGTCCACTGCTAATAAAACTGCCTCTGCCATATTTTCGGCATAACCACGTGTAATAATGGTAAGTCCAGAGTCAGGTAAAACAATTGAACTTCGCTTGTCCAATATTCTTTTCACAACCCACCATTCGCAGGGTATAGGTTGGCGTGGACCATAAATCATCGGGTACCGTAAATGGGTTGCCTTGTAGCGACCATCTTTATGGCCTTCCATGACGGCATCCTCACTAATTCTGATTAAATACCCAAATCGAAATTCGTCCTCGGAAGCAACCCGCCGTGAATTTTCTGGGAGTGACACCCGCAAACCCGACGGAAATAATGCATCTGGATATTGCATTCCTCTATAGCCTGGCGACCCGCCAATACTTATTAAGCGATCCGTATAATCGCCTGCTATTTCCGCTATCATCCGAAGTCTGCCATAACTTGCAACTATCAGATCAAATTTTTTACCTGCCAAAGATGCTCTTAGTGTCTCTTCGAAGTGGGGATCACCAATTATTCGTTCAATAGTATCTGGCATCTCGTTGGTATCATGAGACCCTCGATTGAGAATGGTTACCTCATGGCCTCTTTTTAAAAGACCTTTAACAATAAAGGGACCAGTAGGACCCGTCCCTCCAATTAAAAGAGTACGCAAATTAACTCTCCTTACCCAGATAGACTTCTTCTAAAACCGCAAAGATCAGTCTTAGCAAAAATTATTCTGCCAAATTCATATCAGGCAGAAACTATATCGCTGAATTTTAGTTTACACTTGAACTTGGCGGATCAAAACTAAAAATAGAACGAAAGGCATCAACTATTTTCTTACCAAATTCTTTTTCTACTTTTTGTGCTATTGAATCAGGGATTGAAACATCGTCACGACCCTCACCGGTACCGGTAATTACTGTAAGCTGGACAGCATCCGTCCCACCTACATTATGGAAGCCTCTATATACGTTTGGAGGGCAGGACAAGACGTCCCATTTATTGAGAGTTACCACATGTGCAACCGGATCACCAATATGGTATTCGATTGTGCCATCAAGGACCATAAAAGTCTCGAAGGTTCCATTGTGGGAATGAAGACACGGACCTTGACCTGGTGGCATTATAGAAACAAACATGGTTGAACCGGCAGCTCCAATAATAGGCGCTTCATTTCCAAACGGGTTTTTTGTGTCATCCAGAATAACTGGCATTAATTTTCGCGCATAGAAAACATCCATAGCTTCTTGCCCTACCCATGCTAAGTCATTCGCTGTAGACATTGGTTCTAATTTGGAAAAACGACTTACTCTCGCCTCAATTTCTTCTTTTGTTGGTGTATAAATTTTAGTTGCCATAATATTTAACTCCCTATTGTTTTAATTATCATAACCCCAAAAATACGTCTGGATAAAGGCTATTATGGAAGTATTTTAATACTAGAGTATTAGAATTAAAAACCACAACTTCGGTAACTTTTCATAAAACGTCGAAATTTTAAACTGAACTTCGATACCATCCTAAAAGTTCCATCAAAGGTTGATCTGTAATTTCAAGTAATGTTGATTTTACAGAAGAGTGATGGGAAAATGATTTCCATGATGGCACAGCTACAACGTCACCTCTCTCCCATGGAAAAGACGTATCTTCAACTTGAGTACTACCAGAACCTTCAACACAGACAAATATATGATTTGCCGTTGACTTGATCGCCCTAGTCTTCATCTTATCATCAAATCGTTCCATAAATAGATCCATTGATGGGATAGAAGTTGTGTCCAATTTTATTCGGTGACCATGACTTTCATCAACACCAGAATCCAAATTTTCCAGCTCTTTATCCAAGTCACGCCATTTGATATGGTACGGAGAATCGTGGTTTTCTTCCATAGCTTCATAATCTTCATCCCGAACTTCGAAAAAAATTGTTTTTAAGCTAGAAACGAGTGGGTCATCCAAAAAATCTACCCAAAAAGCTCCTAATTCCTCATTATCATTACCCAATCCATGCCACACCCAATTGGGCGTAAGTATAATATCATTTGGCTCCATATAGACTTTTTCACCATTTAGTGTCGTAAATGCGCCACTACTTTCTAATATAAGTCTACCGGCATTAACAGTATGTCGGTGGGCCCGCGCGAATTCACCTGGCGCGACCATTTGGTACGACGTATGAATTGTATTCAGGGTTGTACGCTTTTGATTAGCAGTATTTGCCATCCGAATATTCCGTCGTTCAGCCACACGCGAATCAATACTTTTTGCTGCAGAATGCAGCAGTTTTTTGCCTTTATGCCAACTCCAGCTGCAGGCATTAAACTCATGGATTGGCTCTGGCTTTAATCCGCCTTCACCAATCCAGCCTGGAATAAAGCCTGCTTGATATATTTTTTTATCCCGTTTTTCATCGCTTGCAACTAAAAGAGCCTCGGTAGATTTATTTTTATTCATCTAATCCCCCAATAATTATTTTTCCACACGTTTAATATGTGTTTGAAAAAAAATTTGACCAAAGAAAATACGTAATTATCATAATTAAGTTAGATTTTAGGTTAAAGCTACTTTCATTTTGACTAATTTAAAAATATAATGTTAGGGAACTTAACAACGAAAGGAGGTGATCTGATGTCATTCGATTCGGAAGCTATTTTGATACGCCGTATTACTGTTATGAGGCAAAGGAGTAACCTTTTCTGTCATAATTAGTATGTGGTCTAAAAACCAGGGCAATCAATAGCCCAATCAGTAAAAGGGGAGCATCATAAAGATGTTCTCCTTTTTCAATGAATAACGTATAGGAGATATACATTGAAGGTCCTAAAAGTTCTTGATGATGCAGAAATTATTATTGCAGATATTGAAGTCAATCTCGGTAAAACCAAACACAATGCACCTACTCTATGCGTTCGTTATAAAGGCAAAATTATACCTTTAAATACTCCAGATATGCGGCCAATACTAATGAAGGAAGAAAATGCTATTAGTTAATAACAAATAATAGGACTTTAATTATGAAGATTTTTTATGTTTTTCTAGTATTTATATACAGCGGCCAGCTCCTGGCTGGGGATCTCAGTCGAGTTAGCCCCCACCCGTCATTAGGACCAAAAGATGTTGTTAAGATTATTATGAATGGCCTTAAAAATAATGACCAACCGAGTGAAAATAGAGGCGTAACAATAACATATAGCTTTGCATCACCAGCTAATAAACGGAATACGGGACCATTAAAGCGTTTCAATTCTATGATTAGAGGCCAAACCTATAGTCCAATGATCAACCATAGAAGTGCAATATATGAAAAATATAATGTCATGAATAATAGAGCGAGTATCGATGTAATATTAGTATCTTCTGGCGGAAAGACCTATGGATATCGTTTTGGATTATCCCAACAAAATGGGAATAAATTTAAAGGTAGCTGGATGACTGACACCGTCGTACCAATTCCAGTTACAACTCTTTAGTTATATTATTCAATAAATCTAGGCTATAATATTAAACGTTTTAATATTGAGAACAAATAATAGCCCCATACTGACCAACTTAGTCATGTTTTTCTCCTTTAGATCCAAAATAAACCCCAAATAGTATAAATGCAAAACCAAATGCGTGGTAAAATTCAAGCTTTTCATCAAGAATTACTATGGCAAGAAAAGAGCCTATTATCGGCAGTATATAAGAGACCTGCCCAGCCTTATTTGCGCCAGCAATCTCAACGGCTCTATTATAAAAAAGATAGGCCGCGATCGTCGCAAAAATCGCCAAATAGAGAACGCCACCAATAGTTTCTATAACAAAAGGGGTTGGCTTTACGTATAATGTTTCCCAAATATAAAATGGGAATAAAATTGAAGCTCCTAAAAAAATAGTGACCGCAACAAAACTGGTTGGGTGTATGGTAGGCCGCTTCCTTAATAATACAGTAAAAAGTGCCCAGCAAAACGTGGCTGCTAAAATCCAAAGGTCTCCCCCATTAAATTCAAAAAAAATAAATCGAGAAATGTCAGCCTTAACAATAATAGCTAATGTTCCGATGAAGGCTAATAGAAAACCAAAGCCTTGTTTGAGTGTAATTCCTTGACGAAAAAATAAAATTGAGAGCAAAACAATTATAACCGGGCGTGATGTATTAATCAGTAACGCATTAATGGCCGTAGTTGTGAGTAATCCATAATAAAGCAGGGTGTTATACACAGTTATGCTTAATATAGATAACACCATTAATATAAGCCAATTTTCTCGAACTTTGGGTAGATCTTTTTGCACGTGAGGCCAGGCGATTATCATCACGATTGGGAAAGCTACTACCCAGCGCCAAAAGGCTAATCCAATAGGAGGAATAATATCATTGAGACCCCGTCCCGTAATCCCATTTCCTGACCAAGCCAGTGCAGTCAACACCATTAATAAATAGGCGTGATTCCAAATAAATCTCATTATTTAGATTATTCCCTCCGCCCAAAAATTAGCATAAAGTTATTTGAGGGCATTGGAACTAAACGATTAAGGACTAAATGGTTTAATTTCGCAAGAGTCGAAACTTCTTCTATATCCCTAATACCCCACAAAGGATTACTCTCACGCAACCGATTGTCGAAGTCTGAATTACTAGGTGCGGTATGCGCTCCATTTTTCATAAAGGGACCATAGAGGATTAACTTACCATTTATGCCTAGGTGTAAGCATGACCCCTTAAATAAATTTTCCGCAGTTTCTATCGGAGAGATATGGACCATATTAATATTAATGATTGCATCAAGTCCATCAGGCGGTCGATCAACTTTACCAATACCCCAGTTTTTTTCTAAAACATCAAGCTTAAAAGGGGATTTCAAATTATCCACGCTCGCATCCTGTCTCCAGGCTTCAATACTTCTAATATGGTCTGGATTAAGGTCGCTTGGCCAGAATACATATTCAGGGAAAGTATTTGCAAAAACCATTGCGTGTTGGCCAGAACCGCTAGCAATTTCCATAATGTTCCCCTGACCAGAAACCAATTCGGATTTTAAAACTTCTATAATATAGGAATGATTTCTATGAAATGCTGGGGTGTCAATACGTTGAAAATTAGCCTGAGTTTCTTTTTTTTTGTAAACCATGACAAACCTAATAAATAGCATTATTCTCTACTCAACAATTTTATACGATATAAGGAGAAACTAGTTGGGCCAAACGCAAAATAAAGAATTACAAAATAAGGTTTGTGTCATAACTGGAGGTGCCGGAAGCATTGGCCTGGAAAGTGCCAAATTAATGTACGAGGCAGGAGCATGTATAATGCTAGTAGACCAGAATAATAATAATTTAGAAATTGCTGGAGCTAACTTCAAAGACCATGATCGCATAACAACATGTAGGGCAGACGTTTCGAGGAGTGACGACACACAAAAATATATTAATGAAACTGTCTCTAAATGGGGTAAAATTGATATATTATTTGCTAATGCGGGTTTTAGTGGAACGTCAGCCCCTATAACCAATTATCCCGATGATATTTTTGATAAAGTGATGGCCGTCAATGTTCGAGGCTCTTTCCTTGCCTGCAAATATGCTTTGCCTAAAATGAACGATAACGGGAGTATAATAATTACATCAAGCATTATGGGTGTAACTGCACGCCCCGGAAGTATAGCCTATATTACTTCAAAACACGCCGTGATTGGTCTAATGAGAGGTGTTGCCAAGGAAGCAGCTCCTCGTAATATTCGTGTGAATGTGCTGGCACCGGGACCCGTCGATAATGCCTTTCAATTAGAAATCGAAGAACGTGCATCTAAAGCTTCAGGCACAAATGTTACAGAAATGCTTAATAATTGGATATCTCTTGGTCGCCACGCTTCCCCCCCAAGAAATTGCCAACACAGCTTATTTTCTTGCCTCAAATAAGAGTAGTTTTTCCACCGGTGGCGTCTTCATGGCTGATGGCGGAATGCATATTTAACACTAGAACCATTCAAATGCGTGCAAAAGTTCCCTCTATTTCAACAATGTCGTTGTCGTTAAGACCCGTCACAATATTAATTGTTATAGGCGGTAACGGTTTTTCTGCCCAGAAATTTTGCTGAAGTATTTCAATGATTTCTATGTATTTTTCATCCGTTACATATATTACCAAGCCAATTGCATCAGTAATTTCAACACCCCCAGCTTCAGCAACTATTTTCATATTCCTAAACGCTTGGCGTACCCGCGGTGCTTCACCAATCACCAAATCATCGGTTTCTGGGTTAATACCGCGCATACCAGACACAAAAATATGTGAATCTGTTTTGATGCCAAGGCTCCAAGTTCCAGTGGGAGTAAAACTTTGTTCAGGATCAATAAATTCAATAGAGTGGCTATCCTCATTTACAACACGAAAAATACCATCTATCTCAACAAAATCATCTCCAAGGTAGTCGACCTGAATAATCGTCCTACATGGAAAAGGACCGTCTTCCCCCCATATCTCTTTTTGAACCTTATTTATAAGAGGGCGATCGCGGTTCATATCAGCAACCATGACAACCAAGCGTACCGCCTCTTTTAAATTAGACCTATTTTTATGGATAAACTCCTCCATATTCCTAAAAATCTGACGTACACGCTCGAGCCTATCTTCAATTAATAAATCAGTGACAGGATCTAGCCCTCGCTGGTTATTTAATGTTAGAAATTCTTCCACACTAACTTTCCTCTATTTCCTCGCGTTTCAACTCCAGCTCCAACCACAGCTCTTCCAGCCCAGCCAATTCTATTTCTTTGCTCGACAAAGCAACTACAGATGTTTCAAGCTCTTCAGTTTTATTCTTATAGAACTCTGGATCTGACATTTGGTTCTGAATATTAATAATATTCGTTCGCAAATTTTCGATTTTTTCTGGTAGTGTTTCAAGAGCATGCTTATCTTTAAAGGACATCCGGTGAACCTTATTTTTAGATTTACCCGATTTAGAATTTTTTTGTTTCTTTACATTCTTATTAGCTTCATTTGAGCTATTTTTTTGCAGCAACATATCTGAATACCCCCCGGCGTATTCGATCCAAACACCAGACGTCTCATCGCTTGGCGCCAAGGTTGTAGTAACAACGCGATCAAGAAAATCCCTGTCATGACTTACTAACAAAATTGTACCGCTATAGTCGCAAATTAATTCCTGCAGTAAATCTAGAGTTTCATGATCCAGATCATTGGTTGGCTCATCAAGAATTAAAATATTAGAGGGCTTTGCAAATGCGCGCGCTAGCATCAGACGGCCTCTTTCTCCACCAGACAAAGCGCTAACAACAGTGCGTGCCTGTTCAGGCTGAAACAGAAAATCTTTCATATAGCTTATAACATGGCGTTGCTGACTACCGACAAAAACCATATCGTTACCGCCGCCAGTTAATGCATCGCTCAGATTCGTATTAGCATCAAGACTTTCCCGTCGTTGATCCAGGCTAACCATTTCAACCTTAGTGCCTGACCGGACCATTCCTTCATCAGGTTCAAGCTCATTTGTTAATAATTTTAATAAAGTAGTCTTACCAACACCATTTGGACCAACAAAACCAATTCGGTCTCCCCGTAATATTCGAGTCGAAAAATTTCTAATAATGTCTCTACCACTAAAATTTTTAGATATATTCTCCGCCTCAAAAACTAATTTTCCTGAACTCCTAGCTTCAGTGGCAACCATTTTAACTGAACCGACATCAGTTTGCCGGTCACGACGCTGTTGGCGTAAATTTTGTAAATCACTAAGTCGGCGAACATTGCGTTTACGACGTGCTGTTACACCATAGCGCAGCCAATGCTCCTCCCTAACGATTTTTCTGTCTAGTTTATGACGATCGCTTTCTTCTTGCTCCAGTATTTCATCACGCCACACCTCAAAATCTTTAAAACTCTGGTCCAACTGACGGGTTTGCCCCAAACTTAGCCAAATAGTGGTCTGCGAGAGATTTTCTAGAAACCGACGATCATGGCTAATCAATACAATTGCTGAAGTGCTATTTTTCAGATGGCCCTCAAGCCACTCAATCGCCTCAATATCGAGGTGATTTGTCGGCTCGTCCAACAACAAAATATCAGGTTCTGGCGCTAAGACGTGAACTAGAGCTACACGACGGGCTTCTCCCCCTGATAGTTGGCTTGGATTCTCTTCACCAGTCAGGCCTAATTGTTCTAACAAATAAATTGCTTGGTAAGGATCATCCCCTGCTTCGCAACCTGCCTGCGCATAATCTAATGTTGTTTCAAAATCAGAAAAATTAGGCTCTTGGGGTAAATAACGAACAGTTGTACCTGGTTGGAGAAACTTTTCTCCACTATCGGCTTCAACTAAACCAGCTGCTATCTTGAGCAATGTTGATTTACCAGAACCATTTCGGCCGACCAAGCAAACTCGATCACGCTGAGAGACATATAATTCTGCCCCCTCAAGTAGCGAATTGCTACCAAAGGTGAGGTTGATATCGCGAAGAGTTAACAAAGGTGGTGCCATTAAATTGGTGTTTAAAGCGACGGGAGGTTATGTGCAAGAGTTCATATTTAATTCAATTTTCTCTGCAACATCAATCACAGAAGAACAATTGATCCTTTAAGGAAAAGAGGCCTTCAATTTCAACAGTCAGTGTAAATCTTTGCAACTTTCATGCTCAATCAATTCTATCACGTTCTCGAGTTGTACAAACAGTATTGGCGAAGAGCTGGGTAGAAAAACCTTATTAGTGGATTTAATTTAATACTTTCTATTAATGCTCCCACATTTAAAATTTAAAATTTTTCCGATAATGTCGTTATAATTTAATCAGACTTTGATTATTATCTATGACCTTTTAAACTTAACAACAAACTGCTAGAGGTTTTTAAGAGAAACCTACTTTAACAAAGAGGCTTGTTTTGATGAGAGCAATCACCGTTTCTAAAAAATCTATAGATGCAGATAATCTCAAGTTTAAAATAACCACTGTTGAAATCCCAGAATTAAACGATGGGGAATGTTTGGTTAAAATTCATGGGAGCGGTGTTAATCCAAGTGATGTGAAAGCACTTCTAGGAAAAATGCCTAATTTAGCTTGGCCCCGAGTACCGGGACGCGATTACTCTGGTATCGTTGTTGAAGGGCCAAGCCATTTAATTGGTAAAGAGGTCTGGGGTACAGGAGGTGACCTTGGAATGAGCCGAAATGGGGCACATGCAGAATTTAACGTCATTGATAGTGCCGGTATACGAGAAAAGCCTAAAAACCTGTCCATGTTTGAAGCCGGATCTATTGGTGTATCTTGGACTTGTGCTTGGTTAGGCATAATGCAAGGAGCTAACGTTTCTGCTGGTGAAACGGTTGTCGTATTTGGTGCTAATGGCAAGGTAGGCCAAGCTGCAATTCAGATTGCAACAGCGGAAGGTGCTTCAGTGATAGGCTTTGAGAGAAGCCGTGACGACTATCTTGGTCATACTAATAGTCCCGTAGATATCATTAATTTTGAAAAAGAACCTGATATTCACACTGCTATAATGGATCGCACCGATGGTAAGGGTGCTGACATTATAATGAATACAGTCGGTAGCCCTTATTTTGATGCGGCTTGCAGTTCAATGGCTAAACAAGGTCGACAAATAATCATTTCTACAATCATCGAAGAAAATTTAATTAATTTACGCACATTCTATCGTGGAAATTATAAAATGATTGGGGTTAGCAATATGGATTATGATAATATTGTCTCAGGAGAAATGCTCGAAGATATGAGGTGTGGTTTTGAAACTGGAGTATATCAGCCATATCCAATTAATAAAAAAAATATTTTTAAATTAGAAGATGCTGGCGAGGCGTATAATATTGTTTTAAGAGGTCTATCCCGTGACCGTATAATTATTGATCCCAGTAAATAGGTTATAAAATGTCTTATTTTGCAAAATCTTCATCAAAAGCTCTACCAATAATTCCGCTAACCAAAGATAACCTCTCTAGTTGGTGTAAGAAACAAAAGAAAGACATCCAACATTGGATTTCAGACACCGCCTTTGAAGCATTACCAGGGAAAACCTGTCTTATTTCCGGCTCAGATGGGAAATTAGCAAAAGTCTTAGTCGGTGTTTCTAATAGTACCAATATGTGGGATTGTGGTAATTTATCGCAGGATCTACCAAAAGGTATATACAAGTTCCAACACTCAAACTCAAAGGATGCAGAAAAATGGGCGTTGGGATGGGTACTTGGATCGTATCAATTTGATCGATACCAGAAATCTAAGTCTACAAAAAAGGCTAGAATTTTTCTACCTAAAAGCTCGAGTTTTGAACGTATAGTTGAAGCAATCTTTCTAACTAGGGACCTTATCAATACGCCCGCTGAAGATATGGGACCAGTCCACTTGGCAAATGCAGCGCAGATGCTAGCCAAAAAACATAAAGCGAGCATTAATATTACCGTTGGCAAAAATTTACTAAAAAAAAACTACCCGGCTATTCATGCCGTAGGACGCGCGGTTAAGACGGCCAATCAAACTCCGCGTCTTATAGATTTTAAATGGGGTGGCAAAAATCACCCAAAACTAACGCTTGTTGGTAAGGGTGTTTGCTTTGACACGGGGGGTCTAAATATTAAAACAACGGGCGGTATGAAATTAATGAAGAAAGATATGGGTGGCGCAGCCAATGTATTAGGGCTTGCCCATATGATCATGTCTGCCAATTTACCAGTTCAATTGCGCGTTCTGATTCCAGCCGTTGAAAATAATATTGCCGGAGATGCTCTGCGTCCTTTAGATATAATAACTAGTCGAAGTGGTAAAACCATTGAAATTGGTAACACAGATGCAGAAGGGCGGGTAATTTTAGCAGATGCTTTGACTGAAGCTTGTTCCGATTCTCCTGCTCTTATCATTGATTTTGCTACATTGACCGGTGCAGCCCGGGTCGCGCTTGGTACTGAATTGCCAGCGTTATTTACTAACAGTGATCAAATTTCTAAAATAATAACTGAAAGTGGTATTACCGAACAAGACCCGCTTTGGCGTTTACCTTTATGGGATGGTTATCAAGAAAAAATCCAAGGGACGTCTGCCGATCTAACCAATGCCCCTGAAGGTGGCTACGGCGGCGCAATTACAGCCGCTTTATTTCTTCAGGAATTTGTCGAACCTAAAACAAATTGGGCCCATATTGACTTGATGGCTTGGAATTTAACTACAAAACCAGGTCGCCCCCGCGGCGGTGAGGCGATGGGAATTAGATCTATTTTTACTGCACTACAAAACAATAGTATCATCTAACCTAGCTCAGACTTCTTCTCTTCCAAACAGGCCCAAGATTAAATTAATATCCAGCTTTCTTAAACCGAGCCAAATATTTAGGTAATATAGCTTCAACGGGCGTCGCATTTATTCCCAGATCCGCCAAGGTCTTTGCTTTACTTGAAACAATATTATCAACTTTTAACTGCATTACTTGGTCATAGGTCAATAATGGAGCTGGAAATTTTTGCAATAACCAGCCAACAACCTTTAGATACCAGAATGGTATAGGTAATAATATGCGTTTACGCCCAATATTTTTCAGTATTAATTTCATGATATCAACACTGCTATAAACTACTGGACCACCAAGCTCATACACTTGGCCTTTGGCACTTTTTTTATCGATCACGGTACAAATTGCTGCCGCGACGTCACCAACATAAACGGGCTGGAATTTAGTACCACCATCGCCATAAAAATCAATTTTAAACGCCTTACCATCACGAAAGAACGTAACCCTGGGAAATGCTGGGCAACGAAAAACCGGCAAAAAATACGTAAAACGCGCTAACCCTGCAAATAAATTAAAAAACCCATCCTCTGGACCAAAAACTACGCTGGGCCTAATAATTATTGCATTAGGAAATTCAGATTTCACCGCAGTCTCACCAGCAATCTTGGTTTGAGCATAACGAGATGCAGATCCGGCGTTAGCACCTACCGCTGATATGTGAACCAAACTGTGAACGCCCGCAGCCGCAGCCGCCTTCGCAACATTAACTGCTCCCTGAGTATGTAAACTCTGAAAATTCTGCGGTCCTCTTTCTGACAGAACGCCAACCAAATTAACGACCGCTTGAGCGCCATTTACTGCAGCTTCGAGAGTCGCCTCATCTCTCACATTTACTGCAAATGCGACAACTTGTCCCACGTCACCCATGGTCATCAAATACCTAGCATCCTCAGGATCCCTAACAGCTACTCGTACGGTTGCGCCTTTTGCTATTAAATTTCGAACTAAGTGGCGACCTATAAATCCAGAGCCCCCCAAAGACAGTCACTACAAAATCATTCATTATTTTTTTCATTCCATTAAGGATAGTTTATAATAAAAAATTAATACCAGTTCATACAATTCCAAATCTTTATAAACAACCTAAACCGTGTTAAATTATAGGAATTATAATAAGCTGGAGAACATAACTGCTTAAAAATATTGACACGAAAACCATAGCAGTTTACCACAATTTAAGTGAATTCACTTAATACAAATTATGTCAGCCCAGGTGGCGGAATTGGTAGACGCGCTGGCTTCAGGTGCCAGTGATCGCAAGATCGTGGAAGTTCGAGTCTTCTTCTGGGCACCACTCTTTATATAGCTCATTCAGTGACTTAGTCTATTAGTCGCTGCCTTATCTAAAATTGTAGGTTCATTGTTATTCAACTGTTGGCACACTCTTGGCACAGTTAGGAATAATTATGGCTGCTTTTAGGAAGAGAAAAGATAAATGGCATGTTCAAATTAGAAAATCAGGAACAGCTCCCTTAACAAAGACATTCACCCATAAAAAAGATGCTCAGCAATGGGCAAATGAAATAGAACGTAAGATTGATCAAGGTCTTATTCTGGAACTCAGTCACCCAGATTATGAAACTTTAAGTCAGATTCTGGAAAGATATAAGAATGAAATTACTATTACCAAACGTGGGGGACACATTGAAGCCTACCGATTGGCTAAGATCATGCGTGATCGCATAGCTGAGATAAAGCTTTCACAACTCTCTGCTATGCATATTGCTGATTATAGAGATAGACGATTAAAGCAAGTCTCAGCTTGTTCAGTGGTAAAGGAAATGACCCTGATCTCACTCTCACTTGATATAGCACGAAAAGAATGGGGGGTGCCTATGCGCTCCAATGTAGTGCGTGATGTTAAGAAGCCTCAACCTGAGAGAGGAAGAGACAGAAGATTATCATCTGAAGAACATACTCTATTACTAAGATCGTGTTCCAAGAGCAGTAACCACTGGCTCACTGCACTAGTTACCATTGCCATTGAAACAGGCATGAGGCGTGGAGAGATGCTCAGCCTTTCATGGGAAGACGTTGATCTAGATCTACGAGTGGCTCATTTGAATATGACTAAGAATGGATCAAGTAGAAATGTACCATTGAGTTCAGAAGCTATTACCCTATTAAGATCCCTGCCTCATGATATCAGTGGTTATGTATTTCCAATTACATTTGCTTCTTTAAGAGGTCTATGGAACAGAGCCTGTAAAAGAATAGGTATAACTGATCTACATTTCCACGATCTCAGACATGAAGCTACCAGCAGGTTCTTTGAAAAAGGATTAAATGTGATTGAGGTGGCAACAATCACAGGACATAAGGATCTTAGAATGCTACAAAGATATACACATTTAAGGGCCGAAGATTTAGCTAAGAAGTTGGGTTGAATTAAATCAAAAAATTTATTGGGCAAATTTAAGAAAAATTTGGACCGTTGTTTTACTCGACTCGTATCGTTAACTGTGTTGCCATAACTCCAGGTAACACTTGTTACGTGCTAAAGTTTGCTAATCATAGTTATTATTAAGAATTATAATTTTGGGGTGAAAAATGAACCGAGCAAGAGTATTACTATCGATCCTATGTTTTTTTATAACAGCCGAAGTAAATGCTGAAAACAAAGAACTATCTGCAAGAGCAGCGGCCAATGATGCCAACGGAGATGGATTACTTCAAAAGGATGAAGCTAAGTACCAAGTAAAGGCTAACTTCGATGCAATAGATTGCGACAAGAATAGTGGTCTAGATGGAGCAGAAATCCGAAAGTTTCTTGATGGTAAAGGGTGTACCAAACATGTTGTTGGTGCGAATATCATCCATAAGAAGAACTATCCAACCGGCCCTGGCCCATTCCCTGGAATCATAGCGCTTCACTCTAGTGGCGGATTTCAAAGTTCTAATTTGTTAATTGAGAATTTTAAAAGCGAAACATGGCTCAAAGCTGGCTACGCTTGGTACGCACCCAATTTTTTTGCAAAGCATGGCATCACTACTCGTACTCGAATGGATACTTTTAATAAATATCGTGAGGATATCGAGAAAGAACTAACCGCAATAATCACACTGATGAAGGCCGATCCCAAAATAGATAGTAAAAATATCTTTGCAGTTGGTTTCTCAAATGGTGGTTTTTGGGCCAGTTTTTTGGCAGGTAAGGGTATAGTTACCGCAGGAGCATCACATTATGGCGTTTGGAAAGCTAATATGGGCCGAGATTGGACAAATCCATATCCAATGGAATATTTTTCCTCAAAAAGTTCACCTTTATTAGCCCTTCACGGTGAGAACGATAGCACACAAAGAATTAAGTGGTTTCATGAAGCATGGAGCCAAATTAAAGACACGCCCAAGATTGACGAATTTGTTTACGATGCCGGTCATGTGTGGGATTGTTTCCCAATTTACCCAAAGATGAAAAAAAATATGTGCTAAATTTGACAACCCGAATAGGGAAGTGACGAATGAAGCTCTTAGAGAGACACTAGCCTTCTTTAAAAAGCATGCAAACTAGGGAATGAAGTGGGATAGCGTTGAAGGGTTATTGGAATCATTGGGGACTTATGGTGAGGTAATAGAGGCAGTGTATGTTACCAATAAAGAAAAAAGCTAGATCCGCTTAATTAGGATCTAATTTTTTTGAATAATGCTAACTACAGCAAAACAGGAAAGCTTTATGACAAATTTTTTCAAGATAAATTTAATCTAGCTGCGATTGTTCTTCGAGAAGGCAAAGTCATCTACGAGAATATAATCAGGAAAAAGAAATAACTGCTGATACTGTGCTGGATGGAATGTCTATTGCAAAATCAGGTGCAGCATCCGTAATTGGGAAACTATTGTGTGAAAAGAAAATTAAATCTCTCTCTGAGACAGCTGGAATTTATTCAAGTTTCCTCAAAAATACGCCTTACGCAAATATCACAATTAAAAATATATTATTAATGTCTAGTGGCGTCAGTAAAGCAGGTGATGGCGAGGATATATTTATTGCTACCGCCTTAGGTTTTGGTAAATTAGCCGGTAAAGGTAGTGTAAAGAACGCCCTAAATTTATTGGAAGAAGCTTATACATCACAAGGCGAGAGATGGAATTATCATCCTAGTGATCCGCTGGCCCTTTCCATTTTGGCACAAGAAATAACGAATAAACCGCTTGGTCAATTATTCTATGAAAAAATTTATTTAAATTTTCGTAAAGAAGGGAGATTGGGCTCGTTTTGGCCAATATATTATGCAGCAGATGAGTACTAGTAGGTGTCTTGGAAAAAATTTTAAAGAGGGGTTGGAAAATGCTGTATCCACGGAGTATTCTGATCCTAATTAGAAAAATTTTGGGTTCATGTCGTGGGTCCAAAATATCAATGGTTCACCCGCTTTAACGTTTAGAGGGCATGCGGGGCAACTTATAGCAATGGATCCAACAAGAAATATTGTGGTATATATAGCATCCTTTGATAAAAACTATAATTTTGGTAATATATTTTCAGATATGGATGAGTTTCTCGATAAATAGTGAAGTCACCAGCAGGTTCTTTGAGAAAGGATTGAACGTCATGGAAGTGGCGACAATCACAGGACATAAAAATCTTAGAAGGCTACAAGTCTACGCCCTCATTTAAAAGCAGAGATTTTAGCTTAGAATGACATCAACCCAAGTCATCTATATGTATCGCCGCTCTCATTTTACTTTTTTCGTTTTTGCTAATTCAAAAGTACCAACCGTTACTAAGAGACCGAATAATAGTAAAGCATGAAAAAATATAGATGCCGGAAGAAGGACCATAGCTCCGGTCCAAACAGCAAAAATGACGCACCACATGCACATTAAACCTAACATGACAGCATTTCTAGTATCTTGGTTTGGTATATGTCTTAGTGGATTAAGTTTAGCATTCATAACACCGTTGTAACTATCTACAATAAACTGCCTCATCAATTATACCCTCGCTTGCTGATTGTGAATAAACAACAGATCTTTACTGTTGCAATAAGATCTTTACGCTTATGATATAAGAATGGATCACATAACATAAAAACCTTAAAATGCTACAAAGGTATGCGCATTTAAGCACAAATGATTTGACTAAGAAGCTTAGATAGACCCCATCTATAAATTTATAAGCATCAGTATTAAAGAACTTGCTATATTGCTTTTGGAAATTGCAGTAGGCATCCAAATAGTAAAAGGAAAGGTATAATACACACCTTTTAAATTAGGTACTCGATTAATCTAGTGAAGATAAAGCCAAGAAGAATACTATAGACAATAAAATAAAGAAGCATAAATAAAGCAGGTAAGGACGGGAAGAAGCATAGTGGTAGTATGTTACTAAAATAGTTTTTTAGATATCTAACCACTTTTGTGTTAGTCCAATTCATTATCTTCCAGCACCTTGCTGGGCCCAATTCACATCTTGCTAAACCCACTTTTTAAAGTGCTGAAATAGCTATCATCCAGATGTTTATATTACAAGATATTATGATAGCAATGGGCCTAGACGAAGATCTATAAGAACCCTCTTACGTGCCTTATATAAGAGGAGCCTCTGGAGATTAGCTGATTCCCAAGATGATATAGGAGCTCTTATTTTGCAATTATCAGGATTACCTTATTTATATTTATGAACACATCTAATTTTTTAGAGTAGGGTTATCTTAATGACCCAGCAATTTTAATATTCTGAGAATATGACAATTAAATTATCCCCAAAAAAGGAAATTTTTGCCTAGCTGGTGAATATAAACTGATAGGTCTAGAATATTTATTATTGGTTTTCTGGGATTTGATTTAAAAAAATAGGCCTCTAATTTGGATATGGATTAGTCTTAAGGCAAGACCAATCTAATTATTATAGTAATGTTGCTACAATAATAACTGTAGAGGAGGAATATTATTATGATAGATGAAATATCAGGTTCAATTTATGCTTCTATGATGAGTGGAATGCAATATCCACAACAGACGTCAGATTCTCAGCGCAGTACTGTCTAAAAAATATTGGCACGTTTTAACGCTAACAATTTTTCTACTGAGGATATTAAATCCATCCATCAAACATTCAAATCCGAAGGCATTAGACCTAGTGCTGAGCTTAAGGCTGAGATCGAAACCGCTGGTTTCGATAAAAAAGCCATGAGATCAGTCGGTGGCCCTAGGAGCGTTAGCAATCCGCCACCTCCAACCACCACCTAAGCAAGAAGATTCATTATCTACGTTCTTAGAACTTCTTGTGGAGTATCAAAACAAAAAATTGATGAAAAAGCTCTCCAAGAAATAAAAGATAAGTGTCTAGAATCTGGTAATTCTAGTTGGAAATAACTTTATTTCAATAACTGTCTAACTGTCTAATCAGGAGCTAGAGGGCCGAGCATGAATTTTTTTATAGCCTTCTCGCTTGGATGCCTAACTGATGTTAAACTGCGACATTAGAACGGCTTACCGTGCCACAAAAAGAAGGAGGCGACAAAGAAATTCACCTCCTTCTTCTATACAAAAACTATTGTGCAAACGCGCCGCAAAATTAAGGAAGAAGAACCTTATCAATGACATGGATTATGCCATTGGATGCCTTCACATCAGCTGTTACAACTTTTGCCCCACTAACCATAACTCCCATTGTACCATCGACTGAGAGCAAGGTACCATTGACGGTCTTAGGTGATAACTTTTTACCTACAACAGCGCTCGATGGTACAGCTCCAGCTAAGACATGGTGAGTCAAGATTGCTACGAGTTTGGATTTATTTTCTGGTTTCAACAAGGTTGCAACAGTCCCTTTAGGAAGTTTAGCAAATGCCGCGTCAGTTGGAGCAAATACTGTAAACGGTCCTTTTCCTTTTAAAGTACCCACCAGACCAGCGGCTTTTACTGCCGCAACTAGTGTCGTAAATGAACCATTTGATATTGCGGTATCTACAATATCTTTTTTTGTTACCATGATCCATTGCATTGGCGGTTAACGGTAAAAAAATCACGGCCAAAGCCATGACGAGTTGCTTAATGATAGTCATTTCTATTATCCTTATAATTTAAAATTTAAGATTTTCTGTACTTATACGCAATTATCATCACTACGTGTACAAACTAAGGTTGGATCATTTGAATTCTAATAATTTAAGGTACCACGAATAATATTATAGCGTTGTGTGCATTAGCTAGAGAATGGGTTGAAAAGGGAACGCCAAGTAATTAATTACGGGGGAAAGATTTTTTTCCCAGGACGAAAACCCAAACATTAGTAATAGTCCTAATATTAAGTTTATAAAATTCCCTCGGTTTTTTTTACTAAAGGAATTGGCACCCACCCAACAGAACATTATCATAACCGGCAAGAAATAACCCATCAAAATAAGAATCCTTTGACTAAAATCGTGATAAAAATTAGAACAGCAACAGGTTTTAAAAGATTAGTTAAGAAGTCTGTTAAACCATGTGCGTGCAACTTCACTTATTGAGGATAAAATGCTAAATAAATTATTAGTGATAATTCACTGGGTTTTATACGGTTTGGTAATCCTCTCTATTTTTTCTATTGCAATAATATTGGTAGAGGAGGGTGTGGTAGACCCGAAAACCGAAGATATTTTTCGATACAGTATTGTAGCATTAGCTTTTTATATTGGGGTACTTTGGCTAATAAAAAAAAATTGGATATATTTTCCGTGGCAACACGATAAGAAATAAATTAAATCT
>CAJQSN010000039.1 GCA_905614355.1 uncultured Rhodospirillales bacterium
AGGTGCAGGAATATGCTCTTCAATTAGCTGCTCAATAGTAACATCGCGATCCGCGATAACCGCACAGCAGGCATCAATTACTTCGCCCAGATTATGCGGTGGAATGTTAGTTGCCATGCCTACAGCTATACCACCTGCACCGTTGACCAACAAATTTGGGAATTCGGCAGGCAAAACCGTTGGTTCATGCACGCTGTCGTCATAATTAGGTCTGAAATCGACTGTATCTTTATCTATATCCTCGACTAGTGAATGAGCCGATCTTGCTAAACGAGCTTCTGTATACCGCATTGCAGCCGCCCGATCACCATCCATTGATCCGAAATTACCCTGACCCTGAATAAGTGGTAAACGTAAAGAAAAATTCTGGGCCATTCGGACCAGCGAATCATAAATTGCCGTATCACCATGAGGATGATATTTACCCATAACATCACCAACTATACGAGCTGATTTACGAAAGGGTCGGTTATAATCATAGCCACCCTCTTTCATTGCATAAATAATTCGCCGATGAACAGGCTTAAGACCGTCACGTACATCAGGCAAAGCACGACTTACAATCACACTCATCGCATAGTCGAGATAGGAGGTTCTCATCTCATCTTCGATACTGACCGGTATTATATCAGCATGAGATGTACTCCCGCCGTCGTCATTTCCTTTGCCCGGATCTTCATTATCAGAAATATCGTCAGGGGGTAAATCGTCAGGTGGACACAAGAGAATATTCCATTCAAATTTTGATGTTTTACGACAGGAATTGAGTTGCGACTATCTACTTTATTCTTCACCTCATGATAACAAATTTTAGAGGGTCCCACAATGTAATCTCAGGTCAAAATTTAATAATTCTATATAAAATTTAATAACTATAACCAATTGATTCTAATGTATTTTTAATGATCTATTTTAATTGTTTAATTAATTAATATATATATAGATATATCCATAAAAGGTATTCAGAAAAATCTCCGAATCGGATACACCCTTCATTGAACTTATAATGCTAAATGCTAAAATCTTACTAGCTGTTAACAATATTATCTATATGAATTTCACTCCAACTATACTTAATCAGAAAAGGTTAAGAACTAAATATTACATGATACTATCATCAAAATTTAGAGGCTTGCATATGAGATATTGTTCACGTAGATCAAACATATGGAAGAAACCCTAAGCTCTTCAGAAAATTCAAAAAGAAACATAAACAACGTAATTGTCCTAGCGTTGTGCCAAGCACTGTATAACAGCGGGCGCACTCTAACCTTCATTGCAGCTTCATTAGTCTCTATTTCAATGTTAGGGGATAATCTTACCTTCGTGACTGCACCAGTAACAATGATGCTGGTTGGAACCGCAGCCGGAACATTACCAGCAGCTTATCTCATGCGCGCTTTTGGTCGCAAATGGGGCTTTGCCATGGGCTCACTAGTTGGCGTTTTTGGAAGTGCCATCGCGGCTTACGCAATCTCAATCGATAACTTTGTAATATTTAACTCTGGAATTTTCCTGTTCGGAATGTATGGAGGAGCCGCACAACAATACAGATTTGCCGCAGCCGATGTAGCACCAGAACACATTAAAGCAAAATCCGTCGCTATAGTGATAGCAATGGGCGTGGTGGGAGGTCTAATAGGTCCAGAAACAGTTTTACTGACAAAAAATATCGTTAACACTTTGCCATTTGAAGGCACATTTTGGGCCCTCGGTGTTTTTTGTTTACTATCCGCAATCATTATCCTTGGTGTCGATATTCCCACCCTAACTAAGGAAGAACACTCAGACACTGGTCGACCTTTAACAAAAATTATGCTCAACCATACCTTTATAGTGGCGTTAATTGCAGCCCTATTTGGTTATGCCGTGATGAACTTATTAATGACGGCAACTCCCGTTACCATGAGGTTAGAGACATTTACCGATAATAATATTACAAGGGTTATCCAATGGCATGTTATCGGCATGTTTGCGCCTGGTTTTTTCACCGGGAGTTTAATAAAAAAATTTGGTGTAGTTCGCATCATTGTCGTCGGAAGTTTTCTTCTTCTAATCTCCGTTTGTGTCGCTTTATCCGGTGATTCTTTTACCCATTTCTTTATTACCTTATTTTGTGTTGGTGTGGGCTGGAATTTTACATTTACCGGTGGGACACTGCTTATTACTGAAGTACACTCTCCATCAGAACGAGCTAAAGTCCAAGGCGTTAATGATTTCATTCTATTCACTGGACTAGCTATGTCTTCTCTATTTGCAGGCGTAATTTATCATTTTATGGGCTGGATGTGGGTTAATCTGGCAACTACTCCCATGATCATCGCCGTACTTTTTTCAGCCATCTGGCTTCGTTCAATCCGCCAAAAAGAGAGAGTTAATTCAGAATCAGCGTAAATTAACTTGAGCGTATGAACTGGAAAACCGCATCTACAAAAGCCTCTGGATTATCGGCGTGAAGCCAGTGGCCTGCTCCTGCTATATTGACTATTGATGACTTCGGAAACAAGTGGGTGATGTTCTTATGGTGATTTGGCTCAATAAAGTCTGATCTAGCGCCGGCTAAGAACATAGTGGGACCATTAAAAAAAATATTCTCTGAAAAAAATGGAAATCCATGGAGACTAGGTAAACTTTTTTTAATCACTGGGATATTAATCCGCCATTTATACTGATCTTCACTATATACTAGATTTTGTAATAAAAATGATCTGACCATTGGTTCAGGAATTTTTTTCATTAAGTGTTTATCAGCATCGTTTCGCGTTTTTATAGACTTAAGATCCACACCTTCTAGTGCGGTAATGACTGACAAATTATCGTGTTTGTATTCAACGGGAGCTATATCAGCGACAATTAATCGTTTAATTAGCTCCGGTTGGGTAAGCGCCATAGTCATGGCTACCTTACCACCCATTGAATGCCCCAAAACCGTGGCAGTTTCCAAACCATATTCAACCATGAAATCTAATATTGATCTAGATAACGACTCATAAGACACAGAATCTGTCCAACTAGACGCTCCATGATTAGGCAAATCCAGCGTTAAAACGCGATTGTTGACCGAGAGTTTTCTGGCTATTGCTAACCAATTCCTACTTGAACCAAAGAGACCATGCAGAACAATGATGGTTTCCCCGCCAGCGCCTAACTCACTATATGCAAGCCGCATAACTTAATTAAAAAGGAATTTCATCATCGAGGTCATCGCCAGGAGTACTGGCGGCATTAACGTCAGTTGGCTCGGGCCCAAAACCAGTATCTTGAGAACCCGCACTGCCATAATTCCCAGCGCCTGGATCTCCACCTTCACCCCGACCATCTAGCATCGTCAGTTCACCTTTATAATTACCAAGGACTACTTCGGTTGAATACTTCTCAATACCCGCATTATCGGTCCATTTGCGCGTTTGTAGAGCCCCTTCAACATACACTTTTGACCCTTTTTTTAAGTATTTTTCAGCGATATCTGCCAAAAACTTATTAAATATAACCACGCGATGCCATTCAGTTTTCTCTTTACGCTCCCCACTAGCTTTATCATTCCATGTTTCGGAAGTCGCAATTGATATATTTGCTATTTTGTCGCCACTTTGCGAAAAGCGAACTTCTGGATCACGGCCAAGATTACCAATCAATGTGACTTTATTGACGCTACCTGCCATCGGTTTCCCCTACTTCTTTTATAATTTTAATATTTTAATATTTTAAGCGTAAACGTTTTTACACATCATCTCACGTCTAAAACATATATTTGCGAATTATGTCGAGTTTATGCGGTAACGGGAAGAATTTTGTAAACTCCAAAACATGAAAAATTACTAATAATGCGAAAAAATGTCCGAATCTAAATATCAAGAACTAATTTTTCGCCAGGCATTGCTCGCGAAACACATACTTGAATAAAATTATCACGATCACTCTCATCCAGGAACTCGTCTCTATGATCAACTTTACCCGAAATTAAACCAACCTTACAGTTGCCACACCAACCGTCTTCACAAGCATACATCACATCTACATTTTTCGCCCATAAAAGTTCAATAATTGATTTATCTGCAGGAACCGTAAATGAAATTCCACTTTGTTTCAATTCGACCTCAAAAGGCTGATCACCCTCTTCAGACAATTCAACTTCAGCAGTTTTTTGATTTGTACTCGCACTAGAAAAAAGCTCAAAGTGGACTGTTCCATCGAGCCAATGTGATGAGCAATCCCTAGCCGCATTAATTAAACCACCGGGACCACATATATAAAGATGCTGACCTTCCCCTTGCACCTCAAGAACATCCTTTAACTTAATCCCGTTTGAAGGGTCTCCGCCATCATGATGGAACGTGACACCATCCTTTCCAAAAATTTCAACGATTTCATCGTAAAAGGCCGTTTCCTCTTTAGATTTAGTACAATAATGCAAATGAAAATCTACCCCCAATTCTCTCAATCGATAACCCATTGATCGCAATGGCGTTATACCTATACCACCGCCAAGTAATAGGTGTCGCTTAGCTCCCTCGTCTAGTGGAAATAGGTTTGTTGGTGGCTCGGCAATAACTAGTTCATCTCCAATAGAGACCTCGTCATGCATATGTTTTGATCCACCACCGCCATCAACCTCCCGTAATACCGCCGTCACATACCTCTCTGTATCTCCAGGTTTATTTGCTAACGAATAAGATCGCCGCATGTGATCGCCAATTTGAAGGTCAATGTGAGAACCAGCGGCCCATGTTGGTAACTGCCCGCCATCTGCTGATTTGAACTCAAACATTTTAATTTGGGCCGTTAGTTGCTGGATATCCGTTACTTTAAGTTTTATTTGGGACATCACGAGTTCCTTCTTTTCGATTATTTTATGATCCTTTTTTTAAACAAGTATATATAAGAAAATTGTCATACTTGTCTAACACGATGTATTCTTTAACGTAAATTAACAGCACTCAAAGCGACTAAAACTTTAGTTTGACCAACCGCGGCGTAGGCTTATTGATGTGATCATGAGCAGCCTTACCTACAATAAAAAGACCTTCATGGTTATTTCCCTAACTTTTACATCCTTATTGGGATTTCCTGTCATCGCGCCGGCCCTACCCGCAGTCCGAGACGCGCTGAACATATCAACAGAAAATATTGGCTGGGTGATGGCAGCATATTCGGCGCCTGGGATCATATTTATCCCGTTAGTTGGATTGATTGCCGATCGAATAGGTAAAAGAAAGGTTTTATTCCCATCTTTATTTTTATTTGCGTTTAGTGGTGGCGCATGCATTTACGCTGCTAATCAGGAGACACTATTTTTTCTTCGTTTTATGCAAGGAATTGGCGCTTGTGCTCTTTCAACAATTAACGTCTCCATGGCAGCGGATTATTTTACGGGGCATAAGCGCTTAAAAATGATGGGCTACATAGGTGCAACCCAAAACATTGGCAGCGGCCTAATGCCAATTGTTGGAGGTGGCTTGGCTGCAATTATGTGGTTTTATCCATTTGCAACATCTTTATTAGCCTTACCTGTCGGGGTTTATATGATTTTTAAAATGGAAGAGGTCCAACCAAAAAGTAAATCAACCAGATCTAACATCTACGTTTTTCTAAAATACGCCTGGTCTAAATTAAATGACAGAATCGTAATTGAACTTATATTCATGACGGGTGGTTTTATATTTATTGGTTTTGGCGCACTCGTTACGTATTTACCATTATTTATGCATGATACATTTAACTCACCCACAATGATAATCGGTATAGTCCTTGGATTTCGAGCCATAATAGGGGCTTTAGTGGCATCACAGCTCGCAAGTTTGGCATCTTATTTTTCCTATCGCATGCTAATTTGTTTCGCTTTTTTGATTTTAGCTTTAGGTCTGGCTATTATTCCTTTTATCCAAAACCAATGGATGTTGGTATTTACAGCTATGTGCTACGGTGGATCATTTGGCATTTTAAGACCCACGCTCCAATCTTTACTCCTCGATCATGCACCAGAGGACCTCCGCTCCACATTTGCATCAGCTATAAGTTTTAGTTTGAGAGTCTCCCAAACGATTTCACCTATTTTTGTCGGGCTACTGATGGTTTTTAGCAGTTATAAGCAATTATACATTCTAGCCGCTACACTGGCCCTCCTAATGGCAATTTATACGCTGACAGCGATTTCCCTCCGCAAAAATTAGACTTAAATAACGTGATATTTGGAACGAGCATTTATTTTCTTTTCTGCTTAATTTTTAGGATCACACTGACCTTTAAAATAACCGCCTAATTGTGTGTTTAAAGAAAGCTTCCTACTTAGGCCTAAGTAAGTACCCTTCATATTTTCAACTCGTTTACTGACTTCGTTGGATATTTCATCTGGAGGTCTTTTAGAAATAACCATATAATTTCCGCCTCTAAGATAATGAAAGACTTCAAAGTATCCATTCTTCATTTCAATTTTCAGGACCCCTTCAGAGCTCTCAATTCCTGAGAATATACGTCTAAGAATGTGATATTTAATTTGAGTGGCATCGAGCTTACCTGCTCTGGTTTCACCTGATTTTTTGTACTCACCATTACACACAAGATGTATAGGCTCAGGAGTTATTATTATATATGTAAGTACCCCAATAATAATAAGTAGCCCAAAACAAACTAATAAAACGTTTTTCATTCTGGTTAACCTTTTCAATGTTTAATTTTCTAGTATCACCATATTTCTCATTACTATATTTATCTAATAATCGTAGATTAGAGCAATAATAAATATTGGGCTAGGAAGCACGAGGCGTGGGCTGGAAAATTATCTCAGCAGTTATATTTTTAGCTACACTCTTTATTTTCAGTTTTCGACAACCTAAATTTACTCGATTATGGCGTTTATTTCCAAATTGGGTTAGAGTATTTGACCTCATTTCAGTCTAAATAACCACTTATTACAATGACTTTAGGAGTGGCGAGTTTTGTGATCGCATATTCTATTTGAATTTCTTAAAATGGGCTAAGGTAGCTGCCAAACATGTTCTCAAGCCAGCAACCGGTGTTTGGTTCCATCCCGGTGTCCCATTAGCTTTGGCTTTCTTACTCAATCCATAGCCTGGGCTAGTAAATCAATCGAACGTACTCGTGCTTGGTGGTCCCAGATTGCCGCCGCGACCATTAACTCATCGGCGCCAGTGGCCTCAATCAGCGTTGCTAGTTTTTCCTTGATCGTCGCCGTTGAACCATAGAACGAGCAGGCCAGCATAGATGACACCTGCTCCTTTTCCATCGGTGACCAAAAGCTCTCTATGTCATCGACAGGTCGTGGTAGTTGGCCACGAGTACCTCGTACCATGCGCGTGAACTGCTGTTGTGATGTGGTGAACAGCTTTCTCGCTTCGTCCTCGGTATCAGCAACGATGGCGTTACAAACGATCATCACGTGTGGCTTGGAAAGCTGCCTGGACGGTTCAAACCGCTCGCGGTAGATCGCCACTGCTTCCATCATAGCCTGAGGTGCGAAGTGTGACGCAAAGGCATAGGGTAAACCGAGCATGGCTGCGAGCTGCGCACCGTACAGGCTGGAGCCGAGGATCCAAAGCGGCACGTTGGTTCCCTCACCAGGAATTGCGTGGATCAATTGGTTCTCCTGCGGCGGGCCAAGCAAGGTTTGCAGCTCGACCACATCCTGTGGGAAGTTTTCAGATGACGCTGGACTGCGCCGCAGTGCCTGCAGCGTACGCTGGTCAGTGCCTGGTGCCCTGCCCAGTCCAAGGTCTATGCGTTCGGGAAATAACGTTACCAGCGTGCCAAATTGCTCGGCGATCACCATCGGCGAATGATTCGGTAACATAATGCCGCCCGCACCGACACGGATTGTCTTGGTGCCACCCGCAACGTGGCAAATGCAAACGGCGGTGGCAGCACTGGCGATGCCGGCGAGGTTATGGTGTTCAGCTAGCCAAAAACGTGTGAATCCGGCAGCCTCAGCATGCTGAGCCAGATCCAGGGCGTTGGTCAGCGCATCGGCGGGAGTGAAACCTTCGCCGATATAGGCAAGGTCGAGCACGGAAAGTTTAATCATGGCTCCACTTTAACGCACATAACCCCTAATGTCTGCAACGATCAACATCACCCCATTATGCGGCTCCATAAGGATTGCCGCATAATGTGACTTATTAATGGTTAATTGCGGACACCTAGTAAGCGGACCCACTCTTTAATTCCCAATTATCTAATTCCATTTTTTAGGATTAGCTATAAAAGTAGACTAGATCAAAAATGGTTTATTGGGACTTTTAGATAAGCTATGCCATTGCACTCAGGTTTTGGCATGTGTCCGGCGCGGATGTTGACTTGGACTGACGGAAGCATAAGGATGGGCATTTCCAAAGTAGCACCTCGGGAAAAATTATTTGAACACACATGACGCCTTTACATATCTTAAGTGTGCTTAATTTGATAATTTAGTTAGAACCTCACTATTAGAAAGAAGGACACTATGGAAAATTTCACACCCCTCTCTGCCTCATTTGGCGGCATTCTAATTGGCCTGGCATCCACAATACTACTACTCACTCAAGGTCGACTCGCAGGGATCAGCGGTATTTTGGGTGGTCTGTTGCTACAAAATACAAGCGATAGGAACTGGCGTATTGTGTTTTTACTCGGCTTGGTCATTGGCGCTTCCTTATATTCATTCTTTGGCGGTGATGTCTCTGGCGTCAATATAAACCCGTATCACTTAAGTTATAAAATACACATAGCCGCGCTAATCGTTGGGGGCCTATTGGTTGGGTACGGGACACAGATCGGTTCAGGCTGTACGAGCGGTCACGGAATTTGTGGTCTTGGTCGCCTTTCAACTCGATCACTGGTGGCAACTATTATCTTTATGAGTACCGCTGGCCTAACCGTTTTTATAATTCGCAATATATTCGGAGTTTAAACTCATGCAAATTTTATTCAGCTTTATTGCCAGCGTTCTATTCGGTCTTGGTCTCGCTATTTCGGGAATGCTCAACCCAGCCAAGGTTATAGGTTTCTTGGACATAACTGGGAAATGGGATCCGAGCTTAGCCTTCGTAATGGGCGGCGCACTTGTGGTTACCGTGTTCTCCTTTCGCTGGGTACTAAGACGCCCCACGCCGATCATTTCCGATATATTTCATCTTCCAATAAAGAATAATTTGGATGGGCAACTGATCACTGGCGCTGCCATCTTCGGTGTTGGTTGGGCAGTGTCAGGCCTTTGCCCAGGCCCTGCTCTCGCGTCCGTTGGATTCTTGGATGAAAAGCTTTTGATATTCGTTCTAGCCCTAATCATAGGAAGTTTGCTAGCCAACGTTCACTTTCTAATCGGCAATAATTCCACACCGCGTCGTCTGGGAGGTAAGTCATGAGTTTTGAATTAAAAAAATTGGATGATAAAATACCGGTCACCGGTCAAATAATGGTCGCAGATATTGCAAATATTAAAGCACAGGGCTTCAGCACTATTATCAATAATCGCTTTGATGGGGAAAACGAAGGACAACCCTCTGCGGAGAGCATTCGCACGACTGCAGAACTAGCTGGGCTAAAATATGTCTACTTACCTATTGAGCCTGGCAAACCAACTGAAGATGCAATTCTAGGATTTAGCCAGGCTATCAACGGCTCTCCGGGCACGGTTTTAGCTCATTGTGGCACCGGAATGCATGCAGCCGTTTTGTGGGCTTTATCGCAAGTTGGTCAACAATCCGCTGATGACCTTATTGGTGCTACGAAACAAGCCGGCTAAGATATTTCGGCTGTTCGACCGCGGCTCATTCAGCATCACTTTTCCCAATATTGACTCCTAATTTATTGCCTAACAGATAACTAATAGCACCGCAATATCTCCTCTTGGCTATTAGCTGGCTTATCGACATCGTTTAAACGGTGCCCGCTATACCCCTTACAAAGCCGACATTATCGGCATGCTGTAAAAAGAGCCTGCTAACAACCAAGAGCTAACATTACAATTTATATTCAGGCATATATAAATTTTATTTGGAGATCATCCTAGTATTTATCAAACTAAAAAAGATATAAATATTATTACGTGTGTACAGCCTCCCCTCGAGCAACGCCTAAATAATGGGTTTGGTGGTGACTGCCAGAGACCATCAGGCCGTAGAACCCAAGCCCCCTAATATGAGCAGTTTCACTGGCGTTTTTCGTTGTTACAATTAGCTTCGCTCCCGTGGTTAATTTTTCGGCCTTGCCCGTCCGTCCGTTTAGGCCATCAATCATTGCAACATGAGCGGTCACCATAGACTGGATTGCTTCCAACGTTTGGCTCTTGCCGGTAACACTGACTTCAAGACCACCCTTTATATCTTTTCCTCTCACCTCTGTATTCATCATCAAATTCATATTCACCAGGTGTACGCGCAATTTTGTAATGTCTACACGCGACCAATTAGTCGAAGGGTCAGATTCTAGAATAGAAATAATTTCCTGAATGGCACCAAAGGCGTCCTGCCCTGGGGAAATTTGGGTTCTGCGACTAACCTTGCTACCTTTAGATTGGTAGTGGTGGGTAATGTGCCCAGCGGGTTCGTTCCCGCGCTGTTTATGATGGGCCGCGGTACTCCTCCTTTCCAGTAGTACAAGCCTCGTGGTGGAAAACCAAGTTGAGGCAAGCGGATTTTTCGGT
>CAJQSN010000040.1 GCA_905614355.1 uncultured Rhodospirillales bacterium
GATAAATTTTTACGACGTTCTGAAATAAAACCTGGCAATTTTTTTAATTGCTCGCGGCCAATAGCGCCTGCCATTTCGATAGGCCGAACATTATATCCTGGTAATATAAACCGGTAAGCTTCAAAAAAATCATCATTTTTCTCATCGTAAATTTGTGAGGGGGTGGGCACATCCCTGGTCCAACCATGATTTCGAATCGAACGTAAAAGGTGAAAAAATTCCTCATCGTCTGTTAAAACCATACCACCTTCCATTGTTGCAATATGGTGCGAAAAAAAGAAACTAAATGTGTTTAGATTACCAAAAGTACCCGTTTTTGACTTGTTTGGTAATTCTGCACCGAGTGATTCGCAGTTGTCTTCCATCAAATAAAGACCATGCTTATCAGCAAAACTCTTAATTTGATCTAATGCTGCGGGATTACCAAGGATACTGACAGCAACAATGATTTTTGTTTGGGGTGTTAATGCCTCTTCGAGCTTTGTAACATCGATATTAAATGAATCTATTTCAACATCGATGAACCTCAGTTTTAGTCCATATTGTTGTAATGGATAATAAGTTGTACTCCACGAAATTGCTGGAACAATGACCTCGTCCCCTGGTTTTAATGGGTTTTTGTTCTTATAAAAATAGCTGGCAATAGAAATTAAATTAGCGGATGAACCAGAGTTGACCATAACGCCATACTTTAAATTATGCCAGTCGGCAAATTCCTCCTCAAATGCCGCAACTTCCGTGCCCATTGAGAATCGTCCCGACTTAATGACTCGCTGAATTGCATCTAATTCTTCTTGACCCCAGGAAGATGCGGCTAGTTTATAGGACATCCATTTTACCTTATTAGAAATTATTTTTTTATAGTTTGTTTTGAAAAAATATGCATCGAAATTTAATTCAGTATTGTGCACGGAACGTGTTGTAAAATATTTTAGGGCATCTTGATAACCGACAGATTAGTAAAGGATTGAAATTATTTTTAGTGTTTTTTCAACTAGAGTTATAAAGCTCGTTGGGTAATAAATTAAATTAATACCTTATAGAACTATCGCTAATGTGCCAATAACGATTAGCAGTATTAGCACTGCATTTTTAAATATAGCCGGTGATGCACGTTTAAAGCTATACGCACCAAACCACGTACCTATGGAAAAGGGAATAAATAAAATAGCAGATTGAATAAGTGTTGTTTCGTTGATGGCACCATTATAAGTCAAAATAACTAGCACCATTGGTATCATTGAACTAACAGTAATGAGATTGTTGGCTCGTTGAATTGACGGATGATCTGTGCTTGCCATAAAATAAAGTACCGGTATTGGCCCTCCAATTCCCCCTATCCCTGCTAACCATCCAGCGATGCTACCTGTTGTTACCTGGGCAAGTCGCCCTTTCACACCTGTTCGTTCTCCACGATAACGCCAGCCAGTTATCAGAATAAAAGCGATGGTTAGGATAAATAGTCCAATGATCTGCCGCACGTTCTTTGCATTTAGGTCATATAAGACCCAAATTCCAAACGGAGTTGTAATCCAGGATGCTATAATAATTGGATATATTTCCTTCCAGGCGACTTTTTTTAAAACCGGTAGGGCAATTTGTGTTGTGCCAATTAGCCCAACTATCCCCATTATAGCTACTGCTTGAATGGGGTCCATTACAGTAACTAACGCTGGAGCCCAAATAAGATTAGATCCAAAACCAGTAAACCCGCGGATATAAGCACCTACAAACCCGGCTAAAACAGCCACGCTAAATTCAAATGTAAGGTAGGGTGTTAAATCCATGTGTTTAGATTTTCATTATTCAAAGAAATGTAGACGTGGCCTATCAATATCTAGTAAACATATGGCTACTTCTTTACAAGCCGCTCAAAATAATGGACCAGGAAAAAGATAAAGCATGGAAATTAATAAAAAACGAACTAGCTCAAGTGGTAAAACCAAGGAGCTGTCTGATGACACCCCAATAAATATTAAAAAAGAAGGGAGCGTCAAAGAAATAGGGGGTCCTGTGGGCCCAGAACCCACACGTTTTGGTGACTGGGAAAAAAATGGTCGTTGTTCGGATTTTTAATTTAAGGTAAAATAATAATCAGCGTCGATACAATTTTATTTTTATTTGTTCATTCTCCCATTAATTAAGTTCTCCACAACACTCGGATCTGCGAGAGTTGAAATATCGCCAAGATTGCTTGCATCGTTTTCTGCAATTTTACGCAGTATACGGCGCATAATTTTGCCAGAGCGAGTTTTTGGTAATCCGGGGGCCCATTGAAGGAGATCAGGTTTGGCGATGGGGCCTATTTCTTTTTTAACCCAATCACCTAGTTCGCCTTTTAGCCCTTCAGTAACTTCCACTCCCTCCATTAAAGTTACATATGCGTATATTCCCTGTCCTTTGATATTGTGGGGATAACCGACAACTGCCGATTCAGAAACTTTGGGATGGGAGACGAGAGCACTCTCGACTTCAGCAGTTCCCATACGATGGCCAGAAACATTAATCACATCGTCTACGCGTCCAGTGATCCAATAATAACCATCTTCATCTCTTCGGCAACCATCACCTGAAAAATACATGCCGGGATAGGCTTTAAAGTAGGTGTCTATGAAACGATCGTGATCCTTGTAAATGGACCTCATTTGGCCAGGCCAGCTATCTAAGAGGACTAAATTGCCTGATGCGGCTCCTTCGAGTACATCGCCATTTGGACCAACGAGCGCTGGTTGAACACCGAAGAAGGGGCGTGTTGCAGAACCAGGTTTCAAAGTTGTAGCTCCCGGTAACGGCGTGATCATAATGCCACCTGTTTCGGTTTGCCACCATGTATCAACAATTGGGCATCGTCCATCTCCCACTGTTTTATAATACCAGAGCCAAGCTTCTGGATTGATTGGCTCGCCAACGGATCCCAATAGACGGAGTGACTTTCGGCTTGTCCGTTTCACTGGGCGGTCTCCTTCGCGCATTAAGGCACGAATGGCTGTTGGCGCAGTGTAAAGGATATTTATTGAGTGTTTATCAATTACCTCCCAAATTCGTGATGCATTTGGCCAATTTGGAAGGCCTTCAAACATAGTTGTAATTGCGCCGTTGGCGAGGGGTCCATAAACGATATAACTATGGCCAGTAATCCACCCGACGTCTGCAGCACACCAGTATACATCACCATCCTGATAATCAAATACATATTTGTGCGTCATTGAAGCATAAACCATGTATCCGCCGGTTGTATGCAAGACACCTTTTGGTTTTCCTGTTGATCCCGAAGTGTAAAGAATGAAGAGTGGATCCTCTGCATTCATTTCTTCTGGTGGGCAATCGCTATCGGCAGCTGAGATTGATTCATGGTACCAGACATCAAGATCTGCATTCCATTTGATTTTCCCACCTGTGTGCTTAACAACAAAAACTGTTTTAACTGTTGAGCACTTAGCAACTGCGGCATCTACATTAGTTTTCAGAGGAATAGTTTTTCCTCCCCTAACACCTTCATCGGCAGTAATTATGCAGTTTGACCCACAGTCTTGAATACGACCAGCTAGGGCATCCGGAGAGAATCCACCGAAGACGACTGAGTGAATGGCGCCAATTCGCGCACAAGCAAGCATGGCCACAGCGGCTTCTGGTATCATGGGCATATAAATTGTTACAACGTCTCCTTTCTTAATACCTTGGTTTTTCATGGCATTTGAAAGTTGGCACACTTCTTTGTGGAGTTCGGCATATGTGAGTGTTTTTGAGATTGCGGGGTCATCCCCCTCCCAAATAATGGCTGTCTGATCTTTTCGAGTTTTTAAATGTCGGTCCAGGCAATTATATGAAGCATTTAAGGAACCATCATAATACCATCTAATTTTAACGTTTTTTGTAAAGTTAACATCTTTAACTTTACTATATGGCTTTATCCAGTCTATACGTTTGCCCTGTTCTTTCCAGAAACCTTCTGGATTGTCAGTCGACGCTTTATACATTTCTATATACTTGTCGTTATCGATCAGGGCTCTTACTGCGATCTTATCGGGTACAGGAAAAACTAATTCTTCTGACATATTGGGCTTTTAACCTCCCTAACGGCACAATTAATCTGTTAAGTTTGATTCCCAACACCGGAAAAGGGAATACGCTCTTATAAGGTTTTAAATTTTATCCTAAATAATTATCAAAAAACAAGTGCATAGAATGCATTAATTAAATAAGAGGCCTAATTGTGAACATAAAAAACCTTATTATCTTCAATACGGATTGGTACAGCTTCGAGATACTTATCTTTACATGGACCAAATATGCAAAGGCCAGTCCTAATCTGAAATAAAGCACCATGAGTTGAACAAATAATACTCTCTTTGTTATGGCTGAAAAATTGTCCCGGCCTTAAATCTAATGGCGCACCAATGTGGGGACAAGAGTTTACATAAACAAATGTATGTTTTCCGGATTTTACAACAATTAGTTTTTTAAGAATGCCATTAACTTTAGCGGATAGGCCAAGACTATTGTTATCTTTAATATCATCAAGGTTACAGATCTTAGTCAGGTTTGATAGATCCACTTAATATAAGCTCTCTTTAAAAAAATTAGTTCTGACTGTTAATCGGTTGTTGGGATTATTTTACGAACCTCTTCAATCTCGATGGATTCAAAGAGTCCCATTTTACGATATGGATCTCCCTTAGAGAATTCTTCCGCAGCGGTCATATTATCGAGCTCAATAATAAATATACTACCTGTAATTGTTTCTCCATCATCAGTGGAAGTTGGTCCAGCAAAAAATACGGCATCTCCATATTTTGAAATATAATTTAAATGAACTGCGCGTGTTGAAGCGCGCATATTCATTTGGCTAGTTTTATCTCTACAACGAATATGAAACAACATTAACTTTACTCATTAATTTTAAGTGGCGCGGCTCATTTATGTAACCTTAGGCGGTTTCTGCCTTTAGGGGGCGTATTAATAATTCATTGATGGAAGCATCAATATCATTTGAATGGTTTAACACGCCGTCAACGGCAGAGCAAATTGGTAAATCAACATTAAGTTGACGCGCAAGTGAGATCATGGTGGAGGCTGTGTAAACGCCTTCTGTAATTGATATACGTTCATTAAGAACGTCTTGTAGTTTTTTCCCTTGACCCAGCGCAACGCCGAGGGAAAAATTACGTGATTGCATCGCGTTACAAGTGAGTGTCAAATCACCAAGTCCAGATAAGCCATAAAAGGTCTCAGCCTGTGCACCTTTAGCTATTCCTAATCTTGTAATTTCTGCTAAGCCGCGTGTTATAAGAGCCGACTTGGCATTGTTTCCAAGTTTACGGCCTTCAACAATTCCGCAGGCAATTGCCAGCACGTTTTTTACTGCCCCGCCAATTTGCGCGCCGATCATATCAAGGGAACGGTAAATTCTAAAAACCGGAGTGTTTAATGTTTCCATTAAAATTTTTGCTAGCGTTTCATCTTCAGAGGCAAGTGTCACAGCCGTTGGTAAATTATTAGCTACTTCTCCCGCAAATGCAGGTCCTGACAATACTGCGATTGGATTACTAGGAAGTATTTCGCTAACAACTTCGCTCATTAATGCGCAACTAGTTTCTTCGATTCCTTTTGAGCAAATTACAGCGGGCACACCTGGCGGCCAATTATTAGCTGCAGCTTCACAGACTGGGCGAAGGAATTGTGCCGGCGTAACTAAAAGCACTACATCTACGTTCGCAACTAAAGATAAATCTGTTGTGGCCTTTATTCTTTTATCGAGCTTAATTTCTTTAAGGAATGTTGAATTTTCATGTTTGCCATTTATTGCCTTGGCAACATCGGCTTCATGTGCCTGGATTATGACTTCATTTCCCGCGCGCTGGGCCGTCATAGCCAATGCAGTACCCCACGCACCAGCCCCTATAACACCGATTCTACTCATGGATTGTTTATGACGTTGTTAAATGAATTTAGCAAGGTTATCGTCGCTTAAATTATATTTAAGCTTTAACACCAGCGCCTATAGCGGCCGGGGCATTTGGATCAAGCGGCCAGCGTGGACGAGGTTTGAAGTCGAGTGAACTCGTATGTCCTGATTTTAGTTGTTCTATACCAGCCCATGCAATCATGGCGGCATTATCAGTGCATAGTTTGGTGGGTGGTATGACTAGTTGAATATTTTCAGTATGTTTTAGCTCGGCAAGGCGTTCTCCTATTGATTTATTTGCTGCAACACCCCCGGCGACAACCAATGTGTTTCCCGCTGGATAAATACTTTTAAACTGGTTTAGTCCATTTTTGCAACGATCGATGAGAATATCTCCAGCTGCTTGTTGAAAAGATGCACAGAGATCAGCTATATCTTGACTACTCATACCATCATTGCCTAGTTTTTCAATTTGGCGGCGTACCGCACTTTTGAGACCAGAAAAAGAAAAATGGCACCCTTCGCGCCCTCGCATTGGTCGCGGCAAATCAAATCTTTTTCCATCGCCAGCTTTGGCAGCGGCTTCAACCTTGGGGCCACCTGGGTAGCCAAGCCCCATCATTTTTGCACATTTATCAAATGCTTCGCCCAGAGCATCGTCAACGGTGGTGCCCAAACGTTTATATTGACCTATTCCTTCTACAATCAATAATTGGCAATGACCACCAGATACGAGCAGCAATAAATAGGGGAAACGAATATTCGAAGTTAAGCGCGCGGTTAAGGCATGACCCTCTAAATGGTTAATTGCAATAAAAGGTTTTTTCTTCACACTTGCGATCGCTTTAGCAGACATAATACCAACAATTACCCCGCCGATTAGGCCGGGTCCACCTGTTGCAGCAATACCGTCAATTTCATCAAATGAAACGTCAGCGGTAGTCATAGCTGACATAATAAGATCGTCCATATGTTTTAGGTGGGCACGAGCCGCTATTTCAGGGACAACCCCCCCAAAAGGGCGATGTTCTTTGTCTTGGGATAGGACAATATTGCTAAGAATTCGATGCTCTATTTTAGTGGCATCGCATACAAGAGCGGCAGCAGTTTCGTCGCAACTAGATTCGATACCTAGCATAAGCATATTTTAATTCCTGTAACAATTCTATCGTGATATTACTATTATTTTAGTTTCTTCATAAGATTTTACTCTTTATGTTTTAAGAAAGCTAGATTGTAGTATTTTTATATTTAATTTCTGTATATACGATGTTGAATAATTATATAAAACTATTAAATAGAAGAAGAAAATTATGACAGTAACTGAGAAACTTCGAATTGGGACACGTGGAAGCCCACTGGCCCTTAAACAAACAGGCCAAGTTATAGACCTTTTGAAATTGCAGCATATAGCCTTGCAAGGGCAGGGCGTAATTGAAACAATTGTAATTAAAACAACGGGTGACAGAGAGCAGAGCCGCTTATTATCTGAAATTGGTGGCAAGGGATTATTCACCAAAGAGTTAGATGAAGCGATGTTACGTGGTGAAATAGATATTGCGGTCCATTCAATGAAGGACATGCCCACGTTTATGCCTGAAGGCATCATGCTTCATGCAATCACAGAACGGCTTGATTCGCGCGATGCGTTTATATCTCAAAAAGCTAAGAACATATCTGAACTGCCTGAAGGCGCAACAGTTGGTACTGCATCATTGCGTCGAAAGGCCCAATTACTTAACTTACGTCCTGATCTCCAAATTATCCCGCTTCGTGGTAATGTTGATACGCGTCTGAACAAAATTATTGCCGGTGAGGTGGATGCAACACTTTTAGCTTATGCTGGCCTGAAGCGTTTGGAGAAAGAAGATGTCATTATGAGTGTAATTGATCCTGATGAAATGCTCTCCGCAGTTGGCCAAGGTGCCTTAGCCGCCACGTGCCGGGAAGACGATTTACGTGCAAATACGCTTATTACTACGCTGGTGCACCCTGCAACAACTTTAGCCGTATTAGCTGAGCGAGCTATGTTAGCTCTTTTAGATGGCTCCTGCCAGACCCCTATTGCTGGGCAAGCGCAATTTATTTCTGACGAAGAATTAACATTACGGGGCTTAATTCTTCGGCCAGATGGCCTCGAAAAAGCTGAGGTTATATTAACAGGAAATGCAAGCGAAGCAGAAAGACTGGGCACCCGCGTTGCAGAGCGACTAATATTAGAAGCGGGACCCTCAATATTAGATGCAATAAAACGAGATCAATCTATATTTATTAAGCCGAACATTAGTATATAGATATAGTTTAAAATAATTATATAAATAATGCGGAGGAGAGGTAATAAATTTGCGCGTATTAATAACCCGACCGGGCGAGGATGGCACGGCTTTAGCTGACGTTCTTCGAGCACGAAGCATCAAAACTGTAATTGAACCGCTATTAGCTATAAAGTATATTGATGGCCCTGCATTGGATGTTAATAGTGTACAAGCCTTACTATTGACAAGCGCAAATGGTGTTAGGGCTCTTGCACGAAGAATAGACCGTCGAGATATTCCTGTGTATGCCGTTGGTGACTCAACAGCCACTACAGCTAGAAAGGTTGGATTTGTCCAGGTACATAGCGCCGCCGGCAATGTTGAGACCTTAGTTGGGTTGGTTAAAGAAATACTTAATCCACAGGATGGGCCTTTACTGCACATTGCTGGGTCTGATGTTGCTGGTGATCTTATTGGCTTAATTGAACACGCAGGATTTGAATGTACCCGTGAAGTTTTATATGAGGCTGTTGTTGAACGTAGTCTTAAATCTTCGACCATAGCGTCTTTAAAGGACAGACAGATTGATGTAGTTTCCCTTTATTCGCCGCGCTCGGCAGAGAATTTTGTTGAACTTATTAGAAAAGCGCGGCTCGTGCGGTCTTGTCAAAGAATTACAGCTGTTTGTTTGAGCCAAGCCGTTGCTGATAAGGTTAACGAAATTCAATGGCTGGATGTGTTGACTGCTAGAGAACCAAACCAAGACGCTTTGTTAAAACTTGTTATCGGACTAGATGAAAAAAATAATCATAAGAATGCAGATGAGGTAGATACTCTAGAAATGATGGGTCAAACGGTTATGGAAAATTTTGACCAGGTTAACGCGGGCCCGGCTAATAAAACAGTTCAAAACTCATTATCTAGTCAATGGCCCGCGGGAGAAAAAGTACGCACCGTCTTTCTTACATTATTAGTTCTGGCTATTTTAATTGGCGTAGGGTTTGCCAGCAAACCACTCTGGCCAACAGCATTTTATTCTTTTGTGTCTACATTATTTGAAGAGCCGGAAAAAAATATTAAGCTTACAGCTTTGAATGGTCGT
>CAJQSN010000041.1 GCA_905614355.1 uncultured Rhodospirillales bacterium
TTATATCCATCATTTAATTGTGTTTGGTAAATCTAGACTTGATTAATTATGGTAGCTTATTTTACATATTGAATCGTATTTTAAAAATTATGAACCATGAAACGAAATATTGGGAACTACTTGCTGATGGCCGCGTTCAATGCAATGTTTGCCCGCGCGAATGTAAACTCGATGAAGGACAACGTGGCCTGTGTTTTGTGAGAGCTTGTCAGAATAAAGAAATTACTTTAATGACCTATGGTCGTTCTTCCGGATTTTGCATTGATCCGATAGAAAAAAAGCCCCTCAATCATTTCTTGCCAGGTACTCCGGTGCTCTCGTTTGGTACAGCAGGTTGTAACTTAACCTGCAAATTTTGCCAAAATTACGATATTTCTAAATCTCGTGAGATGGATAAGCTTGCTGATCAAGCAAGTCCTGAAAAAATTGCCACAATGGCTGAAAATTTGGGCTGTAAAAGTGTTGCTTTCACCTATAATGACCCCACCATTTTTTTAGAGTATGCTATTGATGTTGCACAGGCTTGTCGCGATAAGAATATTAAAACAGTTGCAGTTACTGCGGGCTACATTTCTCCAGACCCTCGGGTGGAATTTTTTAAGTATATTGATGCTGTAAATATTGATCTTAAATCTTTTACCGAACGATTTTATAAGGAGGTGTGCTCCGCGCACTTGAGTAACGTTTTAGAAACACTTGAATACCTTAAGCACGAGACTGAAGTTTGGTTTGAAATAACGACACTCTTAATTCCAGGCGAAAATGATACTGAACGAGAGATTAATGAAGAGTGTGAATGGATTATTGAGAACCTTGGACCAGACATTCCCCTTCATTTTTCGGCTTTCCACCCCGAATGGAAAATGTTGAATAAATCTAATACTCCGCCAAGCACATTATTCAAGGCTCGTAAGATAGCGCAAGAGCATGGATTGCGTTATGTTTATTTAGGCAATATTCATAACTTTAGTGGATCTAGCACCTATTGTAGCCACTGCGGAGAAATTTTAATTGGTCGAAATTGGTATGAGCTCTTGGCTTGGAATTTAATGCCTGGTGGCGAGTGTCAAAAATGTGGTACGAAATGTGCCGGTATCTTTGATGGACCGCCAGGCACGTGGGGTCGGAAACGACAAGTCATTGAAATCCAATAACACTGAAGTTTTCCTCCCTGATTAATGCTTTCAGAAACTGTTAGTTTGATCAAAGGTGGTTAATCGCAATGATTAAAAAGGTATTTAAAGTATCAAGGTGAAATATGAATAAAAAATCTTTATTTTTTATCCTAAAATTTATTATTTCAGGAGTGTTATTGTGGTTTATTATATTTAATTTTGAACTTGGTCCTGCCGTGGATCGATTTAAAGACATTAAATATTTTTATGTAATAGCAGCCGTGATGATGTTTGTGGTTTTACTTGTTAATAATACGGTTCGTTGGATTGTTGTGTTGAGAGCTATTCATGCAGATTTACCTTTTAGAATAGTTATAAAAATTCTGTATATTTCGTTATTTTTTAATCAGACCCTTCCGTCGACTATTGGGGGAGATGCCTTTAAAATATTTTTAGGACGAAAGGCGGGTCTTAATTTAAAAAGCGCGATTAATAGTGTGCTGTTGGAGCGCGTAATAGCTCTTTTGGGCTTAATCCTTTTGGTAATAGTAACTCAACCTTTCTTATGGGCGCGTATAGAAGATCACCCGGCCAAATATTTATTTCCGCTCTTAGTCGGAGTGGCATTGGTTGGGATAATTATATTAATGTTACTAGATAGATTACCACAAAATCTGCAGAGATGGCGTGTAGTAGGTGGGTTAATCCATTTGGCTTCAGACACCAAAAGACTTTTTTTGGCACCTCGATATGCTTGTAAGGCAATATTCCTAGGAATTTCTGGGAATATTTTATTAGCTATGGTGGCTTATTTTACGTTTTGCGCTTTGTCTGTTGAAATCTCAATTTTAGATTGTCTGGTTTTAATTCCACCCGTAATCTTATTTACCACCTTACCGATTTCTATTGCTGGTTGGGGGGTTCGAGAAGGAGCAATGGTGGCAGCTTTTGCATTTGTTGGTGTGCTCGAGGGCGATGCATTTGTAGTGTCTCTATTGTTTGGAATATTAAACATTATTTTTGCAATCCCTGGCGGTTTTTTATGGTTAACAGGTGATTATAATAGATCCGAGGTTACTAAGGACATTAAATAATCTTTGTTAATTAATTCAAACTAAGTCTTTTCTTTATCTTATCGATAGCTACATTGGTTTGGTTATATTATGAAACATATTACTTTGCAGAGGATCTCATGAAAATATCATTTGTAAAACCTGGCTTGCCGGTAACTGGTGTCGTGGTTGTCACTGCGATTGCGGGTGGAAAACTATCAGCATCTGCCGCAATGTTGGATAAAATTGCCGGAGGCGCAATTAGACGTGCCATTTTGGGGAGTAATTTTAAGGGGAATAAAGGTCAAACTTTAAATTTACTAGCCCCCGCGGGTGGCAGGTTAGACCGTGTAATGTTAGTTGGTCTTGGTAAGGTCATAGATATAACTGATCTTGAAATGCAAAAGCTTGGTGGGCGAATTTATGCGGGAACCCAGCAAGTAAAAAAAGGCCTGGTCACGATCGTTTTAGACGCTGTAACAGGTGCTAAAATGAGCGCTTCTGAAATGGCTAGTGAAATAGCATTCGGTGCAAACTTGCGCTCGTATAGATTTGATAAATATAAAACAAAGTTAAAACCTGATAATAAACCCACTATTAAAACACTTAGTATTGCATGCGCCGGTTTTATTAACGCGCGAAAAAAATATATTAGTCTTTCTAAAATTGCGGATGGTGTTTTCTTTACTCGTGACCTTGTCTCTGAGCCACCAAATATTCTTTATCCGGATACGCTAGCCAAGCAGGCTAAAACATTGGAAAAGCTTGGTTTGAAAGTGCAGGTACTTGGGGAATCGCAGATGAAACGCCTTGGGATGGGAGCTTTGCTTGGCGTTGGCCAGGGTAGTGTCCGTGAATCCCGATTGGTTGTAATGGAATGGAATGGTGGTTCCAAATCAAAGGGAAAAATAGCTCAGCCAGTGGCGTTCGTTGGTAAAGGTGTTACATTCGATACTGGTGGAATTTCGATTAAACCATCTGCTGGAATGGAAGATATGAAATGGGACATGGGTGGCTCAGCTGTTGTAATAGGTTTAATGAAGGCGCTTGCTGGTCGTCAGGCTAAAGTTAACGCAGTTGGTGTGGTTGGCCTTGTTGAGAATATGCCTGGTGGCAATGCCCAGCGACCAGGTGATGTTGTTACTTCTATGTCGGGACAGACGATTGAGGTTCTGAATACCGATGCTGAGGGGCGTTTAGTTTTAGCTGATGCGTTACATTATACTAATGAGCGATTTAAACCAAAATTCATGGTTAATCTCGCAACGCTTACTGGTGCTATAATTGTATCTCTTGGCAGCCACCACGCTGGTTTGTTCTCTAATAACGATCAGTTATGTGAAAAATTAACCAGAGCAGGTGAAGATGTTGAAGAGAGATTGTGGCGCCTACCACTAAGCGATGCTTATGATAAAATGATAAATTCTCAAATCGCGGATATGCAGAATATTGGTGGGCGCGGTGCGGGCAGCATTACAGCAGCACAATTTTTGCAGCGATTTGTGGGCAAAACACCTTGGGCGCATTTGGATATAGCGGGAGTTACTTGGTCTAAGTCCGATCAGCCAACTGTACCAAAGGGAGGTACGGCATTTGGTGTTCGATTGCTTGATCGTCTCGTTGCCAATAATTACGAGAGCTGAAACTATTTTACATCGATATAAGCTTTCTAACCAATTCTATTTGCCAGTTTCTATAATATTTAGTGGTGCTTTAATCCAATATTATAGGGTTTGAGACGATGACAAATGTCGCATTCTATCAATTACAACAAAGCCATTTGGAAGAGGCCCTTCCCAAGCTTCTAGAATATACCCTTAAAGCGAGTAAGAGGGCTGTAGTGCAAACTTGTAATTCTGATCGGATAGCCTCCATAAGTTCTGCTCTTTGGACGCAATATAGTGATAGTTGGCTACCGCACGGGATGGGAAAAGATGAATTTACTAAAGACCAGCCAATTTGGCTAACTCTTGATGGGGAGAACCCAAATGGGGCAACGTTCATTTTTTTAGTTGATGGTGTTGAAGCTGAAAATTTAACAAATTATGAGCGTTGCTTTGATTTGTTTGATGGTAATGATGCCGGCTCTCTGGCAGCGGCTAGAAAGCGGTGGAAGTCGCTAAAAGAAGCCGGGCATGAGCTACATTACTGGCAGCAAAATGAGAGAGGAAAATGGGAGGAAAAAGGTAAATAGTAGATTGTCGCTATTGGATATCCCTGATGCCGGGCATAGTAAAGCTGATATCTTTTAGTTTTTTAGAAAGTCCCATTATTTGTTCGTTATTCAAAGCGGTAAGAGGAGGCCTTACTTTGAACCAGTTAGGGTCTTCACTGTAGAGCGCAGCTGCACTTTTTAATGCGGGGATCATTGGAAAAGCTTGAAATACGTTACGGACTATATCAAGTTCTTCCTGAAGCTTTTCCGCTTGATCCGATTGCCAGTTGGTAAATAGATTATAGATGGCGGCTGGGTTCACGTTAGCGGTTGCGGAGATACAGCCTGCACCGCCGTTGCGCATATTATCCAGCAAAAATGTTTCAGCACCAACAAATATACGGAAGTCATCCCAGCCTGCATCTAGCATGCGTTTTGTATTATTCCAGTCACCAGAACTATCTTTTATGCCTACAACAGTATTAGGATATTGTTTAATTAGTCGTTCAATGAGGTCCAAACTTAATGGTACGTTTGATACTGGCGGAATATGATATAAGTAAATGCGTAGATTGGAACTTCCCACTTGCTGGATAATTTCTGAGAAATTTTGATAAAGACCGTCATCACTAACACCTTTATAGTAGAACGGTGGTAGCATCAATGTGCCACCGGTTCCTAATTTCACAGCGTGTTTAGTGAGTTTAATACTATCGGAAATGGCACAGCACCCAGTACCAGGCATCATACGGCTTGGATCTATACCGCCATCAACAAGATAATCCATCAACGATATTTTTTCTTCGGTAGAAAGCGAATTAGCTTCGCTATTAGTGCCAAATATAGCTAAATTTACATTTTGTGATATCATCCACTTGCATTGACTAAGTAGCCGCGCAGCGTCCGGTGAGAAGTCATCTTTAAATGGGGTGATTACGGGTGTCAAAACACCTTCAAATTTCTCCGGTGTGGTCATACTAATGTTCCTACGTATCCAATTATTGTTAAATTCTCAGATAATATCTAATGGAGATTTATTATAAGGGGGATTTTATCAAAAAGCATTTCATTCTTTAGGTCAATTTTTAGGTTGATTTGAGCCAGTGGTCTAGCGCGTTATCTAGTCTTCGTTGGCATCTAGAGTATCGTGCATTTTTAACCATGACGCTTCAGTAGACGAGAGATTTTTTTTTAATCCGCCTAATATTCTTTGAGACTCAGATATTTCATCGGGTGTAGATGTATAGAAAGCAGCCTTTGACATTTTTTCTTCTAAATTTTTTATATCGACAGTTAGTTTTTCGATTTTTTTCTCTGCAAAACTAGCGGTTTTTTTTAAATTAGCAGTTTCAGCCCGCTTTTCAGCTCTTAGACGTCGTTGTTCTTTTTTATTCTCTTTTGGGCGGACTGGTCCTTCTGAACGGATTTTCTCGTTTGTCTTTTCTACGGAACGTTTTTCAAGTAAAATCTTTTCATATTCATTAATACTTCCATCAAATATTTTGCATTTACCATCATCTACTAGCCAAAGATTATCAGCTACTAAACTAACCAAATGGACATCATGGCTTACAAGTATCACCGCGCCCTCATAAAAATTTAGAGCTTCGACGAGCGCTTCACGTGAGTCTATATCTAAATGGTTGGTTGGTTCGTCAAGGAGCATTATGTGAGGCTTTTCCAAGCTCATGAGGGCGAACAATAAACGCGCTTTTTCTCCACCTGATAAATTTTCGACTTTTGTATCAGCACGCTCTTGAATAAATCCAAAACGGCCTAAATGACCGCGGAGGCGCGCTGGAGGCTCCATGGGCTGTCTTTCACTAATATGATCAAAAACCGAACCGTCTGGGTTTAGTTCTTCTGATTGGTGTTGTGCAAAATAGCCGATTTTTAGTTTCTTTGATTTTACTAATTTACCCACTTCGGGCATAAGCCGACCAGCTAGCATTTTCATCATCGTAGATTTACCGTTTCCGTTGGCGCCTATTAGTGCAATTCGGTCGTCCATGTCGATTCTAAGATCCACATCTTGAAGGATAGGATTGCCGGGTTCATATCCTACGGAGATTTTGTTCAAGGCAATTAATGGTGGTGAAAGTAGTGGTGGGTGTGGGAATTGAAAAGAAATAGTTTTCTCTTCGATAACTGATGCTATTGGTTCCATACGTTCTAGCATTTTAACTCTACTTTGGGCCTGCCGGGCTTTATTGGCCTTTGCACGGAAACGGTCAACAAAAGACTGAATGCGCTGGCGTTCAGCTGTTTGGCGGGCTGCCATTTTTGATTGGAGTACTAATCGTTCACGTCTAGTTTTTTCAAAAAAATCATAGCCGCCTGTATAGCGTGTTAGGTTACAATTTTCGAGGTGGATTATATGGTCCACAGATTTATTAAGCAGAGTTCTTTCATGACTAATTACCAGCAATGTGCCCCGCCATCTTTTTAGAAAGTTCTCTAACCACAAGACGGCCTCTAAGTCTAAATGATTGGTAGGCTCGTCTAGTAGAAGTAAATCTGGCTCTGCAAATAACGTTGCGGCTAAAGCTACACGCATTCGCCAACCGCCTGAAAACTCGCTGCATGGTCGATTTTGAATGGTATGTGCAAAACCAAGGCCGGAAAGTATGGTTGCCGCGCGTGCCGGGGCGGTCTCGGCCTTTATGTCTGCTAACCGGATATGGATATCCGAAATGCGATTAGGGTCGGTGGCGATTTCTGCTTCTAATAACAGCGATGATCTCTCAACATCAGCAGCTAAAACAGTTTCTAATAGACTTTCTGGGCCAGCAGGGGCTTCCTGGGTAACAGTTCCAATTTTATGCTTTGGGTTAATATTTATTGACCCTTCGTCTGGTGTTGATGCCCCTAAAATAAGTCGAAATAGTGTTGTTTTACCCGTACCATTACGCCCAACTAATCCTACTTTTTGGCCATCTGGTATCGCGATAGTCGCATTTTGATAAAGTGAACGTGCACCAATTCTAAAGGTCATGTTATTAATATGTAGCATGAGGCGGGGTGTAACATGCTAACCCCTATGCGGAAAGGCTACAGATTAGCATATTTGGATTAAAATTATTAGTTGCCAGTCGAGATTGATCAGGTTATAACATTCCGTTTTTCGGTAATCTGCCGGTTAATGAGTATATCCTTTAAATAACAGAAGAGGTTCATGGCAATGGCCATAGAACGTACACTATCAATAATTAAACCAGACGCGACTCGCCGTAATCTCACAGGCCAAATCAACGCTCGTTTTGAAGAGGCCGGTCTTCGTGTTATAGCACAGAAACGTCTCCAATTGACACCAGAGCAAGCCCAGGGTTTTTATGCGGTCCATAAAGAGCGGGCTTTTTTTGGTGAACTATGTGACTTCATGATTTCAGGGCCTGTAGTTGCACAAGTGCTCGAAGGAGAAGACGCCATCACGAAGAATCGTGAAGTTATGGGTGCGACTAATCCAGCTAATGCAGATGATGGAACAATCCGGAAAGATTTTGCTGAGAGTATTGAGGCAAATTCGGTACATGGTTCAGATGCGCCAGAAACAGCAGCCGAGGAAATTAGCTACTTTTTCGCTCAAATAGAGATAGCGGGATAGTTACCTACTTTATTAGTTATTGAAAAGCCGCTTCATTTATGAAGTGGCTTTTTTTGTTTGAATTTTATTTTGACTGAAATTTAATATCTAATAAGTTATGAATAATTATTTTACTAAATTTAAAAGTTAAATGATCCAGCAGGGTAAAATGCTCGTACACGTTAGCCAGGGGGCATTGTGCTGGTGTTTCTTGAGTGCTCTTAAGGGGAGGTATCCACTGGATGATGTATGTTTATTTTTTTAAATTAATATTAATTAAACTGCTTAATTTTAAATAAATTTGAAATCACCGACGAAATTTATAATGAAGTACGTTTGATAAGCAGATAGAAGTAATATTTAGCAAGAGAGCCTTGGCTGGATGAGTTAGTAACTAAATTTTTCAATAGTTAGACCCACACGTTTACGAGGTAACCTCAAGGATTGTAGCGTAGGACATGAATTTCATCAGATTTGTAGTTTTTATAATACCAATATTTTTTATAGTAAGTTGCTCGCCTCCTGAAGGAGTACCGGGTAAGCCATGGCATCACACGACAGAAGGATTTCGCAATCCTCTTGGTAGCCCAGAGAAAAACAGTTGGATACACCGTGCACCTTGGTTAATAAGTCGGCCACTTGAGGCAATTTTTGGAAATTCTCCTAAGTTCCCGTCAGATCACATTTTGACAAAATCAAAAGTTATTGACGGCCTGGAGCGTACAGCTGGGAAAAATACGGTTACATGGCTTGGTCATATGACGGCTTTATTGCGTATTGATGGTAAGTCCATTCTCACCGATCCCTGGCTCACGGATTATGCTTCGCCGATTAGTCCTCTTGGCCCTAAGCGTTACGTGAAAGCAGCCTTAAAAATAGAAGAGCTGCCGCCTATTGATTTTGTTGTTATATCCCATAGTCATTTTGACCATCTTGACCTCCCAACAATTGCAGCTCTCCCCAATAAAGAAAAAATTACAGCCATGGTCCCCCTGGGTATTGGGAAGTATTTCAGGGATTATGGTTATGGAAAAGTAATTGAATTAGATTGGGAGGAGACTGCGGTAGTTGGTAAAATTAAGTATACGGCCTTACCCGTTATACACTGGTCTAAAAGATCTTTGTTCGAGACTAATGATACGCTTTGGGCTGGATGGGCTATAGAAGGGCTTAATGGCGTTCGAGTCTATTTTGGTGGAGATGCTGAATACGGTCCAGTCTATACTGACGTGGCTAAAAGACATGGAGGGTTTGACCTTTCTTTATTATCAATCGGCGCATTTTTACCCCGTGTTGTTATGCAAGGTTCTCATTGTGTACCAGAAGATTGCATCCGAATTGGTTCTGATTTGAAGGCTAAAAATCATCTAGCAATGCACTGGGGTACTGTGAAACTCGGCGAAGATACTAATGAAGAAGCTATTAGTCGTTTTTATAATGGGGCTAAAAAGCTTGGTATTCCAAGAGAACGTATCTGGGTTCTGAAAGTTGGTGAAACACGTATTATATCGAAGTCCGTCAGGTAAGTCGAAATGGAATTTATGTAAACCTCCTTAATATATTTGTTATAATTTCGCTCATTAAATGCGCTCTTATACACATTGTGTTATTTACGCGCGCAAGCTAAGTTCTTTTCAACACGACTAAAATGAAAGGAATACATGGTAAAACATACCTCTATATTATGGTTTCAGAATTGAATATGGTAATTAGATTATGATAATAAATAAGAATTTTAAGCATATTGGTTTAGCAACCGGTGTTGTAATTTTAGGAGCGGCGATTTTGATCGTGTTAAAGCTAACGTCACCGTTAGTCGCTTCCAAGCCTGTTGTAGAAAAGGTTTGGCCCGTTTCAACACAGTTAATTAAAGTTTCAAGCTTTAGACCGGAAATAATGGAATATGGGACAGTAATTGCTGGGAGCCAAGCTGATTTGCGGCCTCTGGTTTCAGGTCGTATTATTGAAGTTGGTCAAAATTATTTTGAAGGTTCGATTGTAAAAAAGGGCCAGCTTCTTGCCAAAATTGATCCATTTGATTACGAGATAAAGTTGGAAGATAGCAAAGCAGCGTTGACTGAAGTTTTGACTCGAATAGCTGAGGCAGAAGGTGAAATTAAATACGAAACAAAATTGCTTGAGATTACTAGGTCCCAGTTAGCTATCCGCAAACGTGATTTAGAGCGACGCCGAAAGCTTGCAAAACGAGGATCCACCTCTCGCAAATCGCTTGATGACGCTGAAATAGCCTACAATGATGCAGCAAAGAATTTTGCTATACGACAACAGGTTACCTTAAGGTTGAATAACCGACTAAATCAGCAAGAAGCTTCGGAAGTGAGAGCAAGGTCAGTATTAAAACTTGCGGAACGTAATCTTCAAGAAACATTTATAAATGCCCCTTTCGACGGATTCCTAGCAAATGCCAATGTTTCTGTGGGTCAAAGAATTTCTACTAATGATCGTTTGGCAAGGTTAATTGAAGCTAAGCGTCTTGAGGTGAAATTCCGTCTAAGTGAATATGAGTTTTCGAGCCTATTAGGATCTGAAGGGAAGGCAAATAAAGATAATTCACAAAATTCTGAATTAATAGGGAAAGAAGTTAAGGTAAAATGGAACATTGGCATTAAGGCTTTTAGTTATATAGCAGATATTCAACGAGTAGGTGCAGAAATAGATGTTACAGGGGGTGGTGTAGACGTCTATGCCAAATTGAAAAATATTGACTTAACTACGCCGCTTAGACCGGGAGCTTTTGTTCAAGTCATAGTTCCATCCAGAATTTATCAGAATGTAGCTCAGGTACCTGACACTGCCGTTGTTCGAGGAAATCTTATTTATCTAATTGAGAATGGGCGTGTTAAAGAAGCTATCATTAATCAAGTGCGACGGGGGGGGGGAGTATATCTTGATCCGTGGTGCCAAATTAGATGGAAAAAGGGTAATAACTCGACCGTTTCCAAAAATTGCAAACGGTTTGTTGGTTGAGCCTAAATAATGGGGGATACCAAAAATCAGAAGAGTTCAGCAATAATTACTGGACCGATTGCGTTATTTGCTAAGCACCCGACAGCAGCAAATTTAATAATGGTCTTGATGATCATTGCTGGTGTTTGGGGCACGATAAAAATGAATTCTCAGTTTTTACCAAGCTTTGGTATTGATGTGGTGGTTCTGACCATAGAGTGGCCTGGAGCTAATTCTGAAGATATTGACAAAAATATAGTCCAGCTTGTGGAGCCAGAAGTCCGATTTCTTGATTCAGTAAAACGCGTCCGTTCAACTTCGACCGATGGATTAGCTTCTCTTTTTATTGAGTTTGAGGCAGCGACTGATATGCAGTCTGGGCTATCAAATGTAGAGGCGGCTGTTGCAAGAATTACAACTTTGCCCATCGATACATTAAAGCCAAATATTAAGCGTATAATTCGCTATGAGACCATTACTAAACTAATAATTTCGGGCCAAGTTTCAGAGGTTGCACTCAAAGCTTATGCTAAGACTTTCAGAGATAATCTTTTAGCTATAGGCATTGATAGAGTAGAACTTTTTGGAAGCCGTGATCAAGAGATCTGGGTTGAAGCCCAAGAAAAAACGTTAAGGCGGTTAGATGTAACTTTAGCCGATATATCGATGAAGATAGCGGAGACTTCGTTAGATATACCGTCTGGTAATGTAGGCCAAGGATTGCGCCAAGTTAGAAGCTTAGGTCTTTTAACTAATGCCGATAGTCTGGGGCGGATGGAAATAAAGTCTTTAGATGATGGCCGTAAAATTTATCTTTCAGATATTGCCCGGGTAACAGAAAATTTTAAAGATACTGATGCGGTTGCTTTGCGGCGAAATTCTCCGGCTATAGAACTACACCTTATGCGCGGACTGGATTCAGATGCACTTATGCTTGCATCAAAAGTAGATGACTTTTTGTCTGATATAGAGAACAAACTACCAAGTAATTTGTCTCTCGAAAGATATGATTCTGCCACCGATCTTCTTGATGAGAGAATAGATTTGCTAGTTAATAATGCTGTGGGTGGATTATTCATCGTTGCATTAATACTTTTTATTTTTCTCAGAGCTTCCATTGCGTTATGGGTTCTTTTAGGAATTCCTATTTGTTTTATGGCAACGTTAGGTGTCATGTATGCAACGGGGCAATCTATAAATATGATAAGTTTGTTTGGACTTATTATGGCGCTTGGTATTGTCGTTGATGATGCAATTGTTGTTGGTGAACATGCCGATTTCCAAAAACAAACCGGCCTAGGATCGCTTCCTGCTGCTATTATGGGGGCTCGGAGAATGGCTGCCCCGGTAGTTAGTGCTTCACTCACTACTATTTGTGCATTTTTACCGTTAATACTTATTGCAGGAATCATTGGGCAGGTTATTGCTGCTATACCGCTTGTGATAGTAGCGGTATTAATAGCGAGCTTATTAGAATGTTTTTATGTCCTTCCCGGCCATCTTAATCATGGGATGTCTGTAAAATACTCAGGTTTTAAAGCCTATCAATTATTTAGAGATCGTTTTGATAGCTGGTTTTCTAATTTTAGGGACGTTAAATTTCGCAAACTCGTTTCATTAAGTATTGAATGGCGCTATGTGACACTGGCTCTTGTGGTTGCATTGTTTTTAAGCGCGGTCGGCCTCGTGACAGGCGGGCGAGTTAGTTTTAATTTTTTTCCTACTCCCGAATCTGATAAAATTATTGTCAATGTCAAAATGGTTTCCGGCACCTCTCGAGACCAAACGGTTCTGATGTTACAGGAAGTTGAGCGAGCGGCTTATGTGGTGTCTGATAAACTATCGAAACCAGGAAATAAATTAATTAAAATGAGTTTGATAAAGGTGGGTGTCAAAGTTGCAGGTAACGCCAATTCTGCGGCATCAAGCGCAATTGATGATGCGGCTGGAGGTTTGATTGTCCAGCTACTTACAGCCGATAAAAGATCGGTCAGGACTTGGCAGTTCATCGAAGCCTGGAGGGATGAGGTAAAAAATATTGCTGGCCTTAAAACACTAACTATTCAGGAGGTCAGAGGTGGCCCACCTGGTCGTGACATAGACATCAGATTGATGGGGTCGGATATTAACGGCCTAAAGGTTGCTGCAAATAAAGTAATTAAATTACTAGAACGTTACCCTGGAATTAGTAATATTGAGGACGACATTCCATATGGTAAACGCGAGACAATTTTGAGTGTAAATCAAAGAGGTAGGTCGCTTGGATTTTCCACTGAAAACATTGGAGGACAGCTTAGAAATGCTATTCAGGGTAAGATAGCTAAAAGATTTGCGCGTGAAGATGAAGAGGTTTCAGTGCGAGTAATGTACCCACGGAAAGATGTTACGTCGACGATTCTAGATACACTGCATCTTAGGGCTCCTGGTGGCCAGCAAATACCTTTATCTCAATTAGTTTCGTCTAAAGAAATGGTTGGCTTTGCTAAAATTAAGCGTGAGAATGGGAGCCGCCAAATTTCTATTACAGCTGAAATCGACGGGTCAATTACCTCTGTTGGTGCGATACTCTCAGCTGTAAAGCGCGACGGTATTTATAAAATCGCGGATCGTGCCGGTTTAAAGGTCGGGTTTAAAGGTAAAGCTGAGGAGCAAGAAGAAACCTTTGCCGATATGAAGTTGGGTTTAATAATAGGTCTTGCAGGGATATATGTCGTTCTCGCATGGGCATTTGCTAATTACATCCGACCTGTTGTGGTTATGGCTGTTATACCTATGGGTTTTATCGGGACGGCGTTTGGCCATTGGTTGTTAAATTATAATCTAACTATTTTGAGTTTGGTTGGTTTAATAGGGCTCTCAGGTATTATTATTAATGGTTCGATTATTTTAGTAACCACTATTGATGAAAAAGTTAAAAATGCCAACCTTATTGATGCTATTGTGGAAGCATCATGTATTCGTCTTCGTCCAATACTTTTGACTTCTGCTACTACTATTGGTGGTTTGACGCCTTTACTGTTTGAGACAAGTATTCAAGCCCAGTTCTTAATTCCTATGGCGATTACAATTGTCTTTGGGCTTGGCATGGCTACACTACTAATACTGTTTGTAGTGCCCTCGCTCATAGCCTCGTTGGACGATGTGGGAAAAAAACTTAAGCCTGAGTAACTTTTTTATCTGGGTAATATGGGGAGAGAAAGTTTTTTTTTGATAGGTAATGGCTACAAATAAATTTTAAAGTGAGGCTAAATGATCACTCGCGTTGAAATATGGTAAATTATCTTGCGAAGAACAACCAATCATGGCGAGACGTTCAGCAATTTTAATAGCTTTTTGATATTTACGTTCGCATTCTGGACTGGTGTGGTTTTCAAAAACTTCTCCGCAAAGTGAAATACCATAATTAGCTTTTAGAGCTCTCACTTTTGTACCAGCAAACATACCATCAGAAATATCCGATAGATTAAAATCCTCTTGTTTTATGATTTGTATTTGGTTTTCAACTAAATATGAGCGAATTAGAGCTTCTGTTGCTAGAGCAGCATCCCAGTAATCTGACTCTGATTGCGTAGGTTTACCCGAAACGTTTTTGAATGCCATACAGAAAGCTAGAAAAACCTGTTCTTTTGGTTCAGCGGATTTCCATGCGGTTGGGCCTAAGCTATTCCATATGGATATGTTCATTTCCTTATATACTTGTGGAACCCGCTCAAAAAATAAATTATGCAGTTTATTTTCATTTAATGAACTATCTAATTTTTGCTCTTTGTAAATATCAATTGCAGCATATGTTCCACAGATTGGACAAGTATCGTTTTCGAATTTATTTTTTTTGTATATTAGAGAGCATCGCGTACCATTAGGCATTTCGTTCTTACATAGTAAGTAAATTTCGTTATCTTTTTCTCCATCTTGCTGTTGGCCAATCCAGTTAAAGCGGTTCATAAATTGCATATAGGAGCGACGGTGGCTCCATAGACTCCATTCTAGTTTTTCTACTGGGCCGAAAGTACTCCAGTTTGAGCTAACATCAATTACGATACATTTTTCTTTCCCTGGTGCAGACCTTAGACCACGTCCAACTGATTGACCCCATAGGACTTTTGATAGTGTTGGCCGGAGATGCACTATTATATTGCAATAAGGATTATCCCAACCTTCAGCAAGAACGCCAACCGACACCATTGCTTCGATTTCGCCCTTCTCATGGCTACTCAGAAGTTTCATGCGCTCTTTTATTGGTGTTCCTGCTGTTACAATGGCTCCCTTTATCCCTGACGTTTTAATAATGTCTAAAGTGGCTTCGGCAACACTAATGTCTGCACAAAACCATGCTGACACCGGTTTTGTTGAGAGCTTAAGTCGTTCTTCACTATAACTCCAGATTGCATAATCTATCATTGAAGACTTAATAATGGCTGGAGCTAATGATGTTACTGGAAAATCACCTGAGCTGATATCAATGGCATCTAGATCGAGATCATGAACGAAGTGTGTTCGATATTCTGGCTGTACTAGAACGCCATCTGTAATTAAATCTTCAATATTTGCACAATCGATAATAGCGTCGAATGCGAGATTAAGTTGGTCTTTTTGGTCTCCAGTGCGGCGTTCGGGTGAAGCCGTTAGTCCAATAAATTGTGCTGTTTTCTTTCCATTATCATTAAATTCATCAATAATTCTCTTATATCCTCGCCCATTTGGCGAAACGCGATGGGCTTCATCGATAATGATAAGGTCAGCTTTGGGAATGGCATCCGCTAATACATTTTTTGCTCGCATACTGGTGGACAATAATACGTCGTAATCTTCAAATGCTGGTCCTGTATCTGAAATTTCGAGCTTTCGGACATTGTGTCTAACGCTGAGGGCTTGGTTAAGTTGCTCTAATAGTACTAATCTATGGCAAAGTACTATAATTTTCTTATTTTTATAGAATTTTTCAATAAGTTCGCTTGCAAGCACAGTTTTACCTGCTCCGGTTGGGGCTTTCAATATAAAACGGTGGTTTTGCTTTATGATCGTTGGAAAATTATCTATTATTTTTTGTTGCCATTTTCTTAGATGCATCTTATGCCTTTTTTTTTATTTGTGGTGCAAGTTTGTTGAAGCTTGAAAATACCTAGGTACTGCAATATTTTTTGATCAACTCTTGTAAATATATTTTTCTACATAATATCAGGGGATAATCAATTATTTAGCACGGGTTTAGTAACGCTGAACGTGGATATATTGGATTTTTTAGTCGGGCTTGCCCATTTCTAATTGATATTTGCTTAGTGGCTATTAATTTGACCGCTAGTGGATAGATTTTATGTTCTTCTACTAAAATACGGTTAGCCAATGTATCTGACGTATCGTTTTGCTCGATAGCTACAACCGCTTGGATGATAATTGGCCCATCGTCCATTTCTGGTCGAACAAAATGGATTGTGCAACCTGAAAATTTAGCGCCAGATTCGATTGCGCGATTATGCGTGTTAAGGCCTTTGAAAGATGGCAATAGTGATGGATGAATATTGATAATTTTATCTAACCAAAGATCAATGAAGTGATCTGTTAAAATACGCATAAAGCCAGCGAGACAGACAAGCTCAACTTTAGCTTTTGTTAGAACACCATGGAGTTCATCTTCGAAAAATTCACGTTCATTGAAGTTCTTATGGTTAATAATTTGTACTGGAATACGCGCTTTTTTGGCTATTTCTAATCCGGTAATGTTTGGGACATTAGCGATGACGATCACAATTTCAGCAGGAAAATTATTTGTCTTAGTTGCTTCTATCAGTGAGTGTAGATTACTACCTCTACCAGAAATTAGTACTCCAATTTTTAGCTTTCTACTCATCACTATTTAACTTTCCATGCTTCTTCAATATTCAGAATGACAACGCTATCAGTCGTAGATCTTTCGACTACCTTTCCAATGGGGGTCGCTATTTCGTCATTATCATAGAGAATTTTTTGTAGTTCTTTTGCCTGATCTGGTGCAGTAATAATTACCATACCAATTCCACAATTGAATGTACGAGCCATTTCCATAGGAGAAATTCCACCTATTTTTGCAAGCCATGAGAAGATGGCTGGAAGATCCCATGCGTCTCCGTATAGATCGGCTCCAAGACCTGAGGGTAAAATGCGAGGAATGTTTTCTATTAAACCACCACCCGTAATATGGGCTAGAGCTTTAACACCACCGGCTCTGATTGCCGCCAAACAACTTTTAACGTAAATACGGGTTGGCTCCAGTAACTCATCGCCCATCGATCGTGTTGGGTTAAACGGGGCTGGTTTATTGAGTTGCAGAGATGCGGTCTTAAGAACCTGCCGAACTAAGGAAAAGCCGTTGGAATGTAATCCGTTAGAGGCTATCCCGAGGATCACGTCATTTGTGGCTATATTTGTTTTTGGTAGCAGTGAAGCGCGCTCAGCTGCACCTACACTGAACCCGGCAAGATCGTATTCACCAGGTAAGTACATGCCCGGCATCTCTGCTGTCTCGCCACCAATTAAGGCCGATCCGGATTGCAAGCAACCTTCTGCTACACCTTCAATGACCTTTGTGGCAACATCAATTTCAAGTTTTCCGGTCGCAAAATAATCTAAGAAAAAAAGTGGCTCTCCGCCTTGAACAACTAGGTCATTTACGCACATGGCGACTAGATCAATACCAACCGTGTGGTGAACACCAAATTCTTGCGCAATTTTAAGTTTAGTACCAACACCATCTGTTGCTGAAATTAGCACAGGGTCTTCATAACCTGCCGCCTTTAAATCAAAAAGGCCACCAAACCCGCCCAAATTTCCAATGACGCCCGGGCGATTCGTGGACTTGGCCAGAGGCTTGATTGCCTTGATAAGCGCACCACCCGCATCTATATCTACGCCAGAACCTTTATACGAAAGGCTTGTTTTCTTAACTTGGGATGAAATGTTAATAACCTCTTTATGCTAAAACCCTTTTACCAGCGGGTTAAAGTGCTAAATTAACTAAATAAGAATGAAAAGAACATACATAATCACGATCGGTTTGCAATCAACCCACGGTTTGGTGCTGTATTCTTCGAGTAGTATTGTGGAGGTAACAAGTAAATGATTTGGATTTGTGTAAAAAAATTCACGCATTCCCCGATGTTTTTTATAGCTATCCATTTGATTCTATGTAGTTTTTTGACCTTGATTACGCCTTTTCATGCCATTGGTAAAACAATCTATGAATCTCAAGAGGTGTTTACGGTAGCAAATATCCATGTGGATGTCACTGCTAAAACAGCCTCAGCTGCCCGGAAAGAAGCGCTAAAAAGGGGAGAAAAAGAGGCCTTTAATTTATTATTGAAACGTCTGACTCTGCGAATCGACCAAAAACGTTTGCCAATATTGAGCCCCAAACAAATTCCCACGTATATCCAAGACTTTGGTGTGACAGATGAAAAAAATTCAGGGATTCGTTATCTTGCCAATTTGACTTACCGTTTTAAACCCAACGATATTCGCCTTTTGTTACGCGATAACGAAATTCAGTTTGCAGAAACTATTAGTAAACCGATCCTCGTGTTACCGGTTTATCAATTAGCCGGGGCGGTTTTCTTGTGGGACAATCCTAATCCGTGGCGAGATGCACTGTTGGGTAAGCCTGAAATAATCAAAACCAAAATTAGAAAGCATTTGGCAGGGTTAGTTCCGTTGATGTTTGGCAATGGAGATCTCGGGGATATAGCTACCATTAGTGCTGAGTTAGCGGTAAAAGGTGATATGAAAAGTCTTGTAGCTATCGCCAAAAAGTACAAGGTTGGTAAAACTTTGGTGATACTTGCGAACCTCACATCAACTCCGCAAGAAATCCCGACACTTAAAGTGCAGGTATTACAATACGTCCCAGACAATAGTGGGCACGTTTTTTCAATGAAAATTGAGGCAAACAAATTGGAAAGCGTTGGTAATCTTCTAAGTCGCTCAGCAACTAAAGTCACGGAAAAAATAGAGGAATTATGGAAAACTGAAAACTTACTTAAGTTTGAGAATATGGGTGTTGTCGCTGCTACTTTTCCAATAAATAGCCTGGCAGAGTGGGTGGATGCAAAGCGTCGTTTGGTGAAGGTTGCAGTTATTGAAAATATTGAACCAGTTATATTCTCTCGTACAGAAATTCGGTTTAATATCCATTTTATAGGAGAGGTTGATCAATTGAAATTAGCTTTGGCACAAACAGACATGGAATTAGCAGAAGATAAAATTGGGTGGGTTTTAAGGGTTCAGAAGCCAATTCAATCTGATGCTAAAAAGGATATTACGCAAAAATGAGTAAAGACGGAATACGTATAAACATCCCAAACTTAATCAGCTTATTGCGGTTATTTTGTGTCCCGCTTACTGTTTGGTTGATTATAAATGATCAGGTTTTTGCTGCTTTTTGGATATTTGTTTTTGCAAGTATAAGCGATGCATTGGATGGCTATATCGCCAAGCGTTTTAATTTGCAGACGGAGTTGGGCGCTTATCTCGATCCAATTGCTGATAAAGCTTTGTTGGTTAGTGTTTTTATAACCCTAGGGCAAGCTGGCTATCTTCAGTCATGGCTTATATTTTTAGTGGTTTTTAGAGACGGCCTCATCCTTGTAGGTGCTATTCTCTGTCATCTTATCCATCAAAATCTGAGAATAGAACCATTGTTGATTAGCAAGATAAACACTGCAGCACAATTTGTTTTGATTACACTTATACTAGGCCTACATGGTTATTCAATAGTGAATAGTATGATTATTGATGCAATGGTTTACGTTGTTGCTGTAACAACATTGATGTCGGGTGCCGCTTATGTAGGTGTCTGGGGCATGCGTGCAGCTAGGATGGAATCTGGAGAGTTAAAATGATTGAAACAAAAGGGCAGCTTTATTGGATTTGGCTACTGGCTTTAATAGTGAGTATATCGTTTCTTTTTCTTGTAAGTAGTATACTGATACCATTTGTGGCGGGTTTGGCCGTTGCCTATTTTTTGGACCCTTTGGCGGATAAACTCGAAGCATTTGGGCTGTCTAGAACAATTGCCACAGTTTGCATTGTCACTTTATTTTTTGCAGTTGTTATTTTAATGGTAATATTATTATTTCCTCTCTTACAAGATCAATTTATTCGATTCCTCGATAAAATTCCTTCTTTGGTCCAAAACTTTGAGCAATGGGTGGCACCGTTTAAAGAATCCCTCTTGACCCGTCTATCTTCTGCAAAACTGATGGAACTATCAGGCGATCCAAAGTCCTTTGGTGGGCCAATGGTTCAATGGTTTGGAAATATTCTAAAAGGCATCTTAACTGGTGGTCTTGCTATATTTAATGCAATCTCACTTGTTTTAGTGACGCCCGTTGTGAGTTTTTATCTACTTCGTGATTGGGATAAAATTGTAGTAAAAATTGACAGTTGGCTACCGCGTGACTTTGCTCTTAGTATTCGTATTATCCTAGTTGATATTGATAAAACAATTGCTGCTTTTGTCCGCGGACAAGGAAGTATATGCCTTATACTGGCTTTTTTTTATGGGATTAGCCTAACAATTATAGGTCTTGATTTTGGTCTCATATTAGGGATCGCTACAGGTTTAATATCGTTTGTTCCCTATTTTGGTATGCTAATAGGAATGGCTGCGGCTGTGGTGGTTGCAATTTCTCAATATGGCGAATTTCTGCAGGTAGTAATAGTGTTAGCTGTTTTTGGTTTGGGGCAAGTTATAGAATCAATGTTTCTAATACCGAAATTGGTAGGTGAGAGAGTTGGTTTACATGCTGTTTGGGTTATTTTTGCTTTAATGCTTGGTGGCACGGCGTTTGGTTTTACGGGTTTACTGTTAGCAGTGCCCGTGGCGGCCACCATTGGTGTGCTAGTGCGGTTTTTCGTAACTCAGTATTTAAAAAGTGACCTTTATTTAGGCTCTCCAGATCGTGATAGATCGCTTTGAATTATAATAAACAACTTCCTTTTGACTTTGAGCACCGGCCGTCATTAAGTGGCGATGATTTTCTAATTTCTTCTAGTAATCAAGAGGCTGTAGCTTGGCTTGATAAATGGCCTGATTGGCCTTCTCCATGTCTTGTTTTATATGGCCCTCCTGGTTGTGGGAAAACACATCTTAGTCATGTTTTTATGGCAAGCTCAGGAGCACTCCAGCTTACTCCTGCGATTATCGGGGATCCTAGTTTGGCTAGTTTACTCAATTCCCAACAAAATTTTGTAGTCGATGATGGTGAAGTTAATACTCTTGTGCGCCTCAATGAAGTATCCCTATTTCATCTTTATAATAACCTCGCATTGCGTGGCGGCCATATGTTAATTACAGCGGAGAGCCATCCGATTAATTGGGAATTTAAACTGGCCGATCTCTCATCGCGTATTAAAGCTGCACAAGCAATTGGCATCGGTATGCCAGATGATAATTTAATCAAAGCGGTATTAGTAAAGTTGTTTTCAGACCGGCAAGTAAGGGTCGAAATTAGTGTTATTGATTATATCATGAAAAGAATGGAACGTTCGCTTGATGCCGCCCGAAATTTTGTCCACCTTGCCAACGAACTAGCGTTAGTTGAAAAAAAAGGTATCACCTTAGCATTGGCACGGCAGGTTCTTGGTGATCTATAATCATAATATTTTTCTATTTTCTTTGGGGAAGGCTGGGGTTGCTTGCGACAGCTGATTGATCCCAGACTAAAATATATTTACTACGGTATTCCTGTATAAAGTCAGGTTTAGGAGAATTTATATTGATCGTTTTTTGAACGGAAATAATTTTTGATCGTGGATTTTGTGGAAGCCAATTTTTTATGGTTCCATCGCCAGTTTCAATAATCGGTTGTTCTAATTTTCCCAAGAAGTGAAATTGACCATGATACTTGCCGTAATTTGCTATTACATATCCTTGGCGTTGCATTTTACTTAAATATACAGAAATTGGGCGTAGATCGTATTTTTTTAGCATGACTGGTTTGAGTGTGCCAAATAAAGTAAAAATAAGAACTGGACTTACCATTGAAATTGTTAGTATCCGTCGGTAGCCTTTTTCTGGCGGCTTAATTAGCATAATGGCCCCAAATCCAATTGGTGGAAGTGCCCACCAGCGATTAATTTCAGCTGACCATTCTGAAAGATTTATGGAATGACCTATTTCTGGGGCGCATAATATAATGGTTCCTGATAAAAACAGGAGAACCGCGTATGGAAGAACATCCCAGTGTCCTACAAGAAAATCTTTTTTTGTTAGACTTGAAATAAGAACTGCGCCTGCAATGGCTAGAGCAGGGAACATTGGTAACAAGTAATGCGGTTGTTTCCCGCTAATGAAAGAAAGAATTACAACTGTTGGGGTGGCCCAGATGAGCATGAGGCGTAGACCCGGGTCTTGCCGCTTCCATTCTTTTTTATTGACAATGTTAAGCCACAATTTTCTGATCAGACTTGGCCATAATAACCAAGGCATTAACAAGATTGGTATAATTGCTAGGTACCACCAAAAAGGTTCACGATGTGCAAATGATTTTACAATACGGCCAGCCGATTGTCCCCAAAAAATTGCACTTTGATATTCCTCACCACCGGCAATGCCCGCTGGTATAGCCCAGGTTAAGGCTATCACAGTTGCGATACATACGCTGGTAAAAATTAATAGATACCATGTTATCCAAGTTAGATTTTCTTTGGTTACAATCCAATAAGGCGCGAGTAAAGCAGATGGTAAAAGATAAACTAGAATGACCGGGCCTTTTGTTAGCACCCCGAAACTGATAGCGAAGGTAAATAACATCCAACCACGATATTTATGGCCACTCCAGATATCAATTAGTCCATAAATTCCAACTAATGTCCAAAATGTGATGATTAAATCAAACATGGTGAGAGTTGTGTATACCCCCCAGTAAAACGTACCAATTAGTATAATTGGAACAATAAAATAAGCTTGGGACCTTGGCCACAATCTGCGACAAATTAAACTACTTAAGCTTAGACAGGCGAGACCAAAAAATGGTGCTATAATTCTTGGCCACCATTCATTAATGCCAAAAATTTTCCACCCAAAATTTATTATCCAAAATAATAGAGGTGGTTTGTGACTGTATGCTATACCATTGAGATGCGGCACGAGAAAATTTTCGGTTAACCACATTTCCCATGCAACTGAGACGTAGCGAGTTTCATCTACTGGCAATAATGGGCGGAGGTATAGGGCCGCAAGAATAAGTACTACCCAAGTTGAGATCCAAATCCATGATTTTAAATGAGAGTACTTGAGCATAATTAACCTGGTTACTTTTTGAGTATAATTTCAGTAGTCATTCCCTTGTGCTTTTATAATATTTAGTGACTTAAAGAAATCAATATAATCTGCAAGGTTGTTATGGTTTTAATTGAGGTATTTAACTTATACACTTCGTGTCAGATATAATCTTTATTTAATAGAATGATAACTTCTTTAACCAAAATATACAGAAGGGGTCATTCACACTCTAAGATAAGATATGATTAATAGGTAGAAAAAGTGTCAAAATTTTCTTCTAATGGTATAGTGAAACTGACGTTACACTCAACGGATCGATTTATAAATCGCGAACTTTCGTGGTTGGCGTTCAATGCGCGAGTGTTAGAAGAAGCTGATAACAAAGCTGCGCCTATTTTGGAGCGTGTAAACTACCTCTCGATTTCTGCTTCTAACTTAGATGAATTTTATATGGTGCGTATTGCGGGCTTGAGGGGCCAAGTTGATGCAGGTGTCATCTCACTCAGTGAGGATGGGTTAACTCCTTTGCAGCAAATGGTTTCTATTCGAGAGGAAGCCGCAAAATTAATGAAAATGCAGCAACAGTGTTGGCGAAATCTCAGGTTAGAAATGAAAGATTTTGGCATACAGATTTTAGAAGGAAAGGGCCTGTCAGGCGAAGAAAAAAGCTGGCTAACAAAGTATTTTGATGAGCTCGTATTTCCTATTTTAACACCCTTAGCGATAGATGCTGCTCACCCCTTTCCTTTCATACCTAATCTAGGTTTTTCTATGATCCTTAAATTACGTAGGATCAATGATGGTCAGATTATGCGTGCCCTAATTCCTTTTCCACAGATGCTTGATCGTTTCATTAAATTTCCTGGTAAGGAAATTAAACTTATTTTGGTGGAAGACGTAATTAATTTGTTTCTTGCGAATATTTTTCCAGATTTTGATGTTGAACAGAGTGCTTGGTTTCGAATTATACGAGATACTGAGGTTGAAATTGATGAAGAAGCCGAAGATCTTATGCGGACTTACCAATCGGCACTTAAACAGCGTATTCAAGGTTCTGTTATCAGGCTTTCATTGCATTCAGACGTTCCTGACGATTTATGCCAGATGATTGTTGATGAGGTAGGGGTCGATCTGTTCGATGTGGTTAGGCATGATGGTTTGCTTGGGCTTTCAGATACAGGTGAGTTGTTTGGGATCGAGCGTAAGGATTTGAAATTTGTAGCTTATGAACCACGTGCAACAGAACGAGTGCGTGAATTAGATGGTGATTGTTTTAAAGCGATCCGGGCTAAAGACTTTGTGGTGCACCATCCGTACGAAAGTTTTGACGTTGTGGTACAATTTATTCGTCAGGCAGCTCAAGATCCAGATGTAGTTGCAGTCAAGCAGACACTTTACCGAACAAGTAACGATTCACCAACTGTAGCAGCTCTTATTGAGGCTGCCGAAGCCGGTAAATCTGTGACAGCGATGGTGGAACTGAAAGCAAGATTTGATGAAGAGGCTAATATTAAATGGGCTCGTGATTTAGAGAGAGCAGGGGCCAATGTTGTCTTTGGTTTTATAGATAAAAAAACCCACGCTAAAATTAGTCTTGTGGTGCGGCGAGAAGGTGATGTTCTTAGATCTTATGCGCATTTTGGAACAGGTAATTACCACCCACAAACTGCTATGATTTATACCGATCTTTCTTTCTTTACGTGCGACCCTGAGTTGTGTCGAGATGCTGCTCAAATCTTTAATTTTATGACCGGCTATACAGAGCCAAAGGGCCTGAAAAAACTTTCTGTATCCCCGTTGAATTTGCGTGATCGTATTTTAGGACTTATCGATAAAGAGGTTCAGTTTGCAAAAATTGGAAAACCTGCAACAATTTGGATAAAGTTAAATGCCATTGTTGATCCAATAATTATAGATGCACTCTACAATGCTTCTAATGCGGGGGTCAGTATTGATTTGATTGTGCGCGGCATTTGCTGTTTGCGGCCTGGTGTTCCCGGGTTATCCGAAAATATTAGGGTTAAAAGTATTATAGGCAGATTTCTTGAGCATTCACGTGTAGTTGTATTTGGTAATGGCTCAGAGTTACCATCAAAAAATGCAGAAATATTTATTTCCTCTGCTGATTGGATGCCCCGAAATTTGGATTGGCGCGTTGAAGTTTTGGTGCCAATTGAGAACCTAACAGTCCATCAACAAATTTTGGAACAAGTTATGATTGCTAATTTAGCTGATGTGCAACAAAGTTGGAATATGACTGCAGATGGCACTTATAATAAATTGGACAGTAAAAATAGCAAATTTAGTGCGCATACGCATTTTATGACCAATCCTAGTTTATCTGGACGCGGCCGTGCTATTGAAGGTAAACAACCTCTGATGCCGCACCTTGTATCAGATTGATTTAGTTAAAGAAGGTCCAAACGCAAAATGGTAGGTGCTTTATTTGATAAAATATTTAAATACGGTAATCCTAACAATACTAAATTATCTCAGGGTAACCGGATCGGGGTTGTGGATATAGGGTCTAATACTGTTCGGCTGGTAGTCTTTGATGCTCCAGCAAGAGTACCTGTGACCATATTTAATGAGCGTGTTGAGTGTGGGCTGGGGAGAGGTTTAGGTCAAACTGGGCTCTTAAACCCTGTTGGTACAGATTTGGCGATGAGGACACTTGGTCGTTTTACTCGTTTAGCGCGTCAAATGCGGGTCGAAAATTTTATGCTAGTTGCAACAGCTGCTATTCGTGAAGCACATGACGGTGGGATATTTGTTGAGGATGTAAAAAAAAAGGTTTGGCTGTTCTATAAGGGTTCTTTCTGGGGATGAGGAAGCCCGGTTAGCAGCCATGGGCGTCCTCGGCGGGTCTCCAGAGGCACGAGGTATCGCAGGCGATTTAGGTGGTGGAAGTCTTGATCTTATATCTCTTGAAAAAGGTACCTTTGGAAAGAGTGAGACGTTGCCTCTTGGTCATATACGGGTTGGGGAAGATTCAAATCAAAACCTAAAGAAAGCTCGGAATTTAGTTGCCCAAAATTTTAATTTGATCCCTTGGTTAGGTTCCTGTCCGGGGCTTTCCTTTTATGCTATTGGTGGTGCTTGGAGAGCTATTGCTC
>CAJQSN010000042.1 GCA_905614355.1 uncultured Rhodospirillales bacterium
TAGTTAAAGATAGTTTCAACATTTATTCAACTGTTAGGTGTTTTTTGCGTCCTTTACGTTCTATTCTAATATTTAGTGTTATTTTTGCTGTTGGTTTTCCATCAATTGCAACTTCGGTTGATTTGGATCAATCACTAATTCCCCATCGTGCTATTTATTCTCTGAATTTAGTTGGATTTCCAGGTGGTGGGTTGTCTAGTGTTCGTGGGGCTATGGTATATGAATTTAAAGATCAATGCGATGCATGGGCTATAGAGAGCAAAGTCTATTTGCGTCTTCAATACGCTAATAATTTTGAATCTGAAAATATTAGGTCTATGGTAACTTGGGAATCGAAAGACGGCTTGAATTTTCACTTTCGTCTAAAAGATGTGACTGATGGTAGCTTGACTGAAGAAATTAAAGGAACAGCAGTCATTGATGGTAAGGTACTTGGTGGCTTAGTCAAATATACAGAACCTTCTTTTAGAAAAGTAATTTTACCGCCGAGAACGCTTTTCCCCACAGCTCATATGCAGTCATTGATTAAATATGCCATTAAAGGGGGAAAGCATCTAACTAAAACTATTTTTGATGGGGCTAGCCTAGAGAATCCATATGAAGTAAGTGGTGTTATTGTCGCTGGGTCAGGTTTAAAGAACCTTTCACCCGCTTTGTCAGAGGTATTAATTAAAATAGCTAGTTGGAAAATACGTATGGCATATTTTTCAGTGAAAAGTAAAAAGAAAATGCCAGATTTTGAGCTGGATATTGAGATGCGGGCTGATGGAATTGTGTCACGGTTCATACAAGAATTTGACGACTACTCACTTGATGCTCGATTAAGTCAAATAGACTTTCTAGCAAAGGCGAATTGCTAGTTTATATTTATTAGATTTTCTTCACTTTTTCATTTATGAAGTAGATAAGATCGTTTAAGTTAAGAATATTAATACTTCAATAATGTTCGACCTTTTTTTATTGACGGGTAGCCAAATTTTTTTCGCACAGTCTCCATTACGCCCTCAATTTCTGAGATTTTGCTAATTTTATCATCTAACAGGTCAGTTTGATCTGCTTCTTTAGGTTCAGACAATTGTCTTACTCCAACGCCGATTAAGCGGTAGGATCTTCCATCAACTTCGGGAATTAATAGTAATTTAGCTTCTTGATAAATTATCTCTGCTAATTGAGTGGGTTGTTGTAATGTCCGGGAACGAGTTATAGTTTTAAAACTAATCGTCTTGAGTTTAATAGTAATTGTGCCAGCTGCCAGTTCTTTACCCTTGAGTTTTTTTGATATTATTTCGCACAGAGGCCATAGCCGTTGCTGGAGTTGTTCTAGTATTTTTATACAATTGATGAATGTGGTCTCTTTCGAAATGCTTTTTAGTTTGTTATTTGGTTGGACAATGCGGGTATCCTCACCACGCGCGAAGTAGAAGAGGCGTTTGCCAATTTTACCGTATTTTTTTGTGAGATTATGCTCAGGTACTTCACGTAATTGATTGATTGTGTTTAGGCCATCTTTTTCAAGTTGGCGTTGCATAGATTGACCTACTCCCCAAATAGAGCCAACGGGACGAAGGCTTAGGAAATCGAGTGCTTCCTCTCTGCCAATAATCGAAAAGCCTCGCGGCTTGTCAATGTCAGAAGCTGTCTTAGCTAAAAATTTATTATAGCTAAGACCGACAGACGCAGTAATACCAATTTCCGTTTCTATGCGACGGATCAATTTTAATAATGTTTTAGCTGGACTACCATTGTGGAGTTTTTGAGTGCCACTCAAATCAAGAAAAGCCTCATCTATAGATAAAGATTCAATAAGAGGTGTTGTCTCGTGCATGAGGTTTTTAACCTCTTGTCCAACTTGAATGTACTTATTCATGTTTGGAGAGATAACTATGGCGTCTGGGCATGCTTTCAATGCTTTATACATGGGCATCGCTGAGTGTATACCCTTAATTCTTGAAATATAACAACACGCGGCTACGACGCCCCGTTTGCCCCCACCTACGATTACAGGTCTATTTTTTAACCTCGGGTTGTCGCGTTTTTCTACGCTTGCGTAGAAGGCATCACAGTCAATATGGGCAATATATAAATCGTGTAATTCAGGGTGTCTGAGTAGACGGGGTGAGCTACATGTTTGACAGCGCTCGTAATGAGTTTTTTTGCTAAACTGAAACATGCAATCTTTACATATATAGTACATATGGAGAACCCCGACGTTAGTCCCAAAAATAACTTTCTTATTTTTCTAGTTTATCTTAATTAAATTCTAAATTCTTTATTTTTCTATTATAAAATAAAATCTAAATACTTTTGAAATACTTTTAGGTTATCATTTAAATAATAATAAAAAAGCTTGAAATAGCGATAAAGTAATTGTGGTGTTTTTTCGCCGTTTAATAAATTGGCGAACTAAGAGGGTGAAATTATGATCAATGAAATTAGTGCTGATTCGTCAGAGCGCGTTGAGGATGTGTCTAAGCGTAATAGCGAGAATAAACTTGGGTTTACTCACGAAGGGTTAAGGCTTGCACTCGAACTAAAAGAAAAATACCAAAACCGCCAACCACTTATAGTGCCGGATTCTGACCGCAAGCTATTGATGCCTGAGCATTTACTTAACACTGATATTGATTTACAGATTTTAGAAGATCCTCTGCCACTAGCAATGGTCGCTACCCGTGATCCCGATTCACCGATGTCAGTTTCGGCTGCCGTGAGAATGAGTGTAATGTCAGAACGTACACCACTTATAACGGAGGTTTTTAGTATGTTGGGCCAAACATCAAAACACCCAGTTGTTAAACAATGCGTTGGTTTAGTAACAGAGAGCGCGTTTAACCCAAAAATTATTAAAAAAGTACATAATAATGCTAAAAAATTTGTTGCACTTAGCCGAAAACGTTATACTGAGGCTCTGAAAGAAAATTTACGCCAACTCATTGATGGTAGTTTGAACCCACGTACGTTCGTTGCAGAGTTTTTTGAACTTTCTGAAGCGGGAAACCTTCGTGTTGATATCCGAAAACGTTTGATTTTGGGTTTGCTTAATTCAGATACCATCCGTCCTTCAATTAAATTTTTGTTTCTAGAAAATTTAGAGCGTTTACCAGTTGGAATGCGAACCGAAATAATTAATGAGGCTATGGGTGCCCCCGATAAACCTAGCCTTGAAGCCATTAAACAAGAACTTGCATGGATACGTCTTAGTTTACCTGCGGTAACGGTAAATTAAATATCTTGATTGTAAATTTTGATGGCTGGACTTCAAATACCTAGGTTATTGTCTGCCTGTAACTAATCTCTTGAGGACTGGTGTTTTTGTGACCCAAACAATAGAACCGTTAACGGATTATATACCTAAGCCTGGTGAGTACTATGAAATTTCTCCGGGTATTCTATGGATTAGGATGCCGTTGCCATTTCGGTTGAATCATATCAACTTGTGGCTAATCGAAGAGGTGGATGGGTGGGTTTTAATCGATAGCGGTATCAATGATGATAGCACTAAAGCGTATTGGGAAAGAATATTTAATAACGTTCTGAAGGGGAAACCCATCACGAGATTGATATGTACTCACGCCCATCCTGATCATATTGGTCTCGGTGGATGGATCCAAGAAAAATATGGAACAAAATTATTAATAACACGTGAGGAGTGGTTGTTTGGTAGGATGGTCGCAGCTGGCAATATGAAGGGTGAAAAATCTTATTATGATTATCTTTTGCGTATAGGGTGTAAACAGTCTGAGTTAAAAGATTATGAGGCTCATATTGCAACCGCAGACCAATTATACTACGACGTACCATTTCAGTTTGAGCGTTTGCGCGATGGTTCTGAAGTAAAAATTGCGGGAAAGAGTTGGAAGGTGATTGTGGGTTTAGGACACTCTCAAGAACATGCCTGTCTTTATTGCCCTGAATTGGAGGTGTTAATTGCGGGGGATCAAGTTCTTCCCAAAATTACTCCAACTATTATGGTCCAAGCCTACGAACCTCAAGAAAATCCTCTTTTAGATTTTCTTGAGAGTAATAAAAAGTTACGTGGTTTGCCAGAATTTGTTGTAGTCTTACCGAGCCATAATGTTCCGTTTACGGGGCTTAATGTAAGGCTAGATCAATATATAATTCATCATATGGAACGCCTCAACGTTGTTTTAGAAGCTTGTGTAAAACCTCTATCTGGTATGGAGGTTTCTAGATTTCTTTTTCCACAAGACCTTGATCTACACGGAAAATTTTTTGCTATTGGTGAAACAATGGCCCATATTAAATATTTAGAATACGAGGGAAAGCTCTCGTGCAGTAGTGATAGGGATGGTGTTGAACGGTATATTAAGGCTTAAATTAATTTATTGAGATGCCATTTTAACCGGGCCACTAGCATGGATCCAGGCTTCCATTCCACCTTCCAGATGTCGAATATTCTCAAAACGGGCAGTTATTATTTTTTTAAGAGCCATAGCAGATCTCTCGCCGTAGGCGCAATATAACATAAGTTGTTGGTTTGATTGTTTTGCCAGCGCCTCGAGCACTCCTCCGGGCCTAATTAATTCATGAAGGTTTTTATAGGGAAGATGAAGCGAATTTGGAATTATACCTTTCCTCCCCCGTTCAGTGGTTACAATGTTGGGTATATTATTAGTTAATTTAGGTGTTGATGGAAACTAAAATAACTTAGTAGAGTTGGAATTATGAGTAGTATTAAAGCAGATGCTGATTATGCCAATTTTAATGTTGACTTTCGCTTATGATAAGGTCCCCTCATAAATTGAGGCGTTTCTTGCGTTAGAGTATACATATACTATCCAATCCGGCAATTTTTAGAAATATTTTTCTTGTTGGTTAACCAATACTCTCTATCTAAATTATGTTAATGTGAGGAAAATAGAGTTGTGACAACACATTTATATCAACATCCAGCATGTATTGCTCATGAGCCAGGTCCTCATCATCCAGAATCTCCGGGTCGGTTAGAATCGGTCATGAATAAATTGGAAGAAGCGCGCTTTAAAAATTTAGTCTGTTTTAAATCTCCGGCGGCACAGTTAGAGATGGTTTCCTTAATGCATGACCCCTATTACGTAGATTATATTTTGCATGCTGTTCCAGATATTGGATATGTGCAGCTTGATCCTGATACTATTTTATCACCTGGTTCAGGAGAAGCGATTTTAAGAGGAGTTGGCGGCGTTTGCGCAGCGATTGATGATGTTTTAAGCGTTGCTGCAAATAATGCCTTTTGCGCAATGCGGCCACCAGGCCACCATGCTGAGTTTTCGCAGGCGATGGGGTTTTGTGTTTTTAATAATATTGCAATTGGAGCTAAATATGCGCAAAAAATCCATGGTGTCGAAAAAGTAGCCGTTGTTGACTTTGATGTTCATCATGGAAACGGCACGCAACATATGTTTGAATCTGATCCTACTTTATTTTATGCTTCAAGCCATCAATTTCCAGCTTACCCGGGAACGGGGGGCGCTTTAGAAACTGGAGTTGGCAATATTATTAATGTTCCACTCAAACCTGGTAGTGGGTCTGAATTATTTCGAGAGGCTTATAAAAGATATATATTACCAGAACTTAGATACTTTAAACCAGATCTTTTACTTGTCTCTGCAGGGTTTGATGCCCATGCTCAAGATCCGTTATGTCAACTCAATTTAACGACAGCTGATTTTTCCTGGGTAACAAAAGAGCTAATGCAGGTGGCGGATGCGTGCTGTGATGGACGTTTAGTCTCAACTCTCGAAGGGGGTTATGATTTAAATGCCTTGGCAGAATGTGTGGATGCACACGTCACTGAACTTATGGGATTATAATCGAAATAGAAGTTATTTGAGCAAGCATTTTTGTTTGCGCCAAGGGGGAGTAGGGGCGTAAAATAAAAGTCAAAGGTAAGGTGTTGGTGGTTATGGTCGCGGGAGAAATTAGTAAAAAAATTATGGCTGATATTAAAAAAATGAGTTTTGAAGATGCTTTGGTTGAACTTGAAGCGATTGTTGGAAATCTGGAGCAAGGAGCCAATAAGTTAGATGATGCGATTGGCGCATACGAGAGAGGAATATTGTTGAAGAAACACTGCGAAGCTAAACTAAGCGAAGCTAAGGCGCGCATTGAAAAAATAGCGGTTGGGTCTGATGGAAATATAACCGCTGAACCAATTGAAAATTCATAAGGGTTAAGGACTTGTTGTTTGACTGAATTTACTGATGCTTTAGTGGATGTAGTCGCTGCTACGGAAACTGCTTTATTAAAACTTATTCCTGAAAATGAAGGGCCTGAAGCGCAAATTTTTCAAGCGATGCGATATTCAGCAATGGCTGGAGGTAAGCGCTTGCGTCCATTTTTGGTTATTGCATCCGCTGATTTGTTTAATGTTTCTCGCTTGTGCTCTGAACGTGTTGCTGCTGCGATCGAAATGATACACACCTACTCACTCATTCATGATGATTTACCAGCAATGGATGACGACGATTTTCGACGAGGCGAGCTAACTTGTCACTTAAAGTTTGATGAGGCTACAGCTATCCTTGCGGGTGATGCCTTGCTTACTCTGGCATTTGAAATATTAGCCCATTCGGATACACATAATTCAGCAAAAATCAGGGCTGATTTAGTGTTGGAAATTTCGCGTGCGGTTGGAGCCCGAGGTATGGTTGGTGGGCAAATGCTGGACCTTGTTGGTGAACAGAGTGTATTTGGTAAGCCTGAAATTACTCGTCTCCAACGCATGAAGACAGGTGCGTTGATTAATTGTTCATGTCAGGCTGGTGCCATCCTTGGTGATGCTAGTGAGACACAGCGACATTTGCTGAATGCTTATGCTCATGATATTGGGTTGGCATTTCAGATTGTAGATGACTTATTGGATATTGATGGTGACCCGGATGAGTTAGGTAAGGCAACTAATAAAGATATCAAAGCCGGTAAGGCGACATTTGTCTCGCTGCTTGGGGTTGAACGAGCGCGTGTACAAGCAGAGATATTGATTAATCAGGCGATTAAAAATACTGAGAGTTTTGGTGCAAAGGGTAACCTTTTGCGCGATCTTGCGAGATTTGTCATAGAGCGCCATAACTAGTATAAAGTATAGTCTAGACAGAAATTGGAATGACAGTTGGAAGAGAAATGCTGTGGCAAATATTAGTAAAACACCTTTATTAGATAAAGTTACTAAACCGTCTGATATCCGGGATTTTTCAGTCGAACAGTTAAAAAAATTGTCCGATGAGGTCCGCGCTGAAACAATCGATGCTGTATCTATAACGGGTGGGCACCTTGGTGCCAGCTTAGGTGTTGTTGAATTAAGTGTTGTGCTTCACCATGTTTTTAACACCCCGCACGATCGTTTAATATGGGATGTTAGTCATCAAGCCTACCCGCATAAAATTCTGACTGGTCGCCGCAGCCGTATTCGCACGCTTCGCCAAGGTGGTGGTCTCTCTGGTTTCACAAAGCGTACTGAAAGTGAATTTGACCCCTTTGGGGCTGCCCACAGTTCAACTTCTATCTCTGCTGGCCTTGGTATGTCTGTTGCCAGTGAACTTGGCGGTGTTAAAAGAAATGTGATTTCGGTTATTGGCGATGGTTCAATGAGCGCAGGAATGGCGTACGAGGCTATGAATAATGCGGGATCTCAAAATTCAAAACTAATTGTTGTTTTAAATGATAACGACATGTCTATTGCGCCGCCTGTCGGGGCAATGAGCGCTTATTTATCACGTTTAATTTCTTCAAAATCGTATCAATCCATTCGCCACTTTGCAAAAGAAGTAGCTGAAAAACTGCCACGTCGGGTAGAAGAAACGGCTCGTCGCGCAGAAGAATTTGCCCGCGGTATTCTAACTGGTGGAACTCTTTTTGAGGAATTAGGTTTTTTATACGTAGGCCCCATTGATGGACATAATATTGACCACCTTTTGCCATTATTAAAAAATTTGCGAGATGCGGAGGATAGCGGTCCCGTGTTACTTCATATTGTTACGAAAAAGGGCCATGGTTATGAGCCCGCGGAACAATCGGCTGACAAATATCACGGGGTATCTAAATTTGATGTGGTTACAGGCAAACAAGATAAACCTAAGTCCAATGCTCCATCATATACCAGCGTTTATGCTGATGCACTTATCCAGGAGGCAGAGAAAGACGATAAAATTGTGGCTATTACGGCTGCTATGCCAGGGGGTACTGGTCTTGATAAATTTGGCCAAGCTTTTCCTAAGCGAACTTTTGATGTTGGTATTGCCGAACAGCATGGGGTTACATTCGCGGCTGGAATGGCAACTGAAGGGTATAAACCATTTGCAACAATTTACTCTACTTTTCTACAGCGTGCTTACGATCAAGTTGTCCACGACGTTGCAATACAGAAATTACCGGTAAGATTTGCCATCGATAGAGCTGGACTTGTCGGTGCAGACGGGGCCACCCATGCGGGCTCGTTCGATGTCACTTACCTCGCGTGCTTGCCAAATTTTATTGTTATGGCTGCCTCTGATGAGGCAGAACTGAAACACATGGTTGCGACAGCAGTTCAAATTGATGATCGCCCCTCAGCTTTTCGTTATCCTAGAGGCGAAGGCCTGGGTGTCGATATGCCTGAAGTTGGTCAAGCTCTTGAAATTGGCAAGGGCCGTATCATGCGAGAAGGCACTTCCGTTGCATTGCTGACGTTAGGTGGCCGCATGCGTGAAGCTTTAGAAGCAGCCGATGAGTTGGCATCTTTAGGTTGGTCAACTACTGTTGCTGATGCTCGTTTTGCAAAACCCATTGATAAAAATATGATACTCCGGCTGGCAAAAAATCACGAAGTACTGATCACTATTGAAGAGGGCGCAGTCGGTGGTTTTGCGGCCCACGTTATGCAATTCCTGGCTAATAGCGGTATTTTTGATAAAGGACTAAAGTTTCGGGCTATGACGCTGCCAGATATTTTCATCGATCATGATAAACCAGAGAAACAATATGAAATAGCTGGATTAAAACGCTCTAATATTGTTGCAACCGCTTTGTTAGCACTTGGCGAGACTTCTAAAATCCATTCAGATATAACACCTGCGATTGCATAAAAATGGTCTCATGCCAAAATTTGAAAAACGAAGATTAGATCAACTTCTTGTTGACCGTGGTTTGGTGAAGTCCCGTAGCCGAGCGCAAGCTTTAATTATGTCTGGGGTGGTTTATAGCAATTCAAGAAGAGTCGATAAGGCCGGGATCCAATTACCAGAGAATGCGGAGTTGGAACTTAAAGGCCAAGATCATCCATGGGTATCACGTGGTGGATTGAAGTTAGAGCATGCACTCGAACACTTCCAATTTGATGTTAAAAATGCAGTTTGTTTGGATGTAGGAGCCTCTACCGGAGGTTTTTGTGATGTTTTGTTGAGCAAAGAAGTAGCTAAAGTTTATGCAGTTGACGTTGGACATGGGCAATTAGCATGGAAAATCCGCAAGAATGAAAGAGTGGTTGTGATAGAGCGGTTTAATGCTCGGTATATAACGAATGAAGAAGTACCAGAGGAAGTTGATTTTATCTGCTGCGACGCAAGCTTTATTGGACTGAGGACTATACTGCCGGCGCCAATAAAATTAGCAAAAGCAGGAGCTAATTTAATTGCATTAATCAAACCGCAGTTTGAGGTAGCTAGAGGGCAGGTTGGAAAAAAAGGTGTGGTGAGAGATCCAGTGCTACATAACGAAGTGTGCCGACGTATTTCAGACTGGTTTACTAGATTAGAGGGTTGGCAGGTAATTGGAGTTGAAAAAAGTCCAATTACCGGTCCTGAAGGTAATATAGAATTTTTGATTGCTGCCTCTCATTGCTAGTTTTCTGATAACAATAGTCGATTTTTTAATAGGAAATAATTTGTTTAAATAAGTTCCTAATATTTTTTGAATCTATTAATAGGTATCATTACAAGACCAACGATGGTGCGTCGAATATATTATGTCAGCTGTGATGCTGCCCCTTAATCGTTTGATGAGTTGCCTTTTTTATTAAGTTTGGCTATGGATAGGCTTATCTATTTTTTGAATGATATTCAGCATTTGGCATCATGTCTAATCCATGAGCCAAACGATTAGTATAGTTAAAGAAAGCAGCTGTATCGCAAATATCGAAAATATCTTGATCCAAGAACTTGACTTGTCGTAATGATTCTCGATCATTTTCATTTATATCATGGGGATTTTTTGTAAGTTTCCAGACAAAATCCAGCATCGCTCGGGTCCGTTTATCAAGTTCAGCAACACGATAATTCATCACCATCATCTCTCCTAGTTGAGGGTCGCCAGAGATTTTCCGAACAGCCTGACCGTGGGCAACGAGGCAGTAATAACAACGGTTTGCAGAGGAGACCACTACTGCAATCAACTCGCGTTCAAGTATTGTCAGATTACAGTCTTCTTCATCTAGCATCAGCTTGTTATAGTATGAGGTAAAGGCTCGAAATTTTTCTAAATTACCAGTGTAGGCACGTAATACATTTGGCACCATTCCAAGCTTTTCTTCACAAATCATAAAATACTTTTGAGTAATTTTATCCAGTTCTTTAACTTCTGGTATAGAAATTCTAACGATATGTTTTGGTTGGGGCATGTGTCTATTTAACTTTATTCACATTGGGCCTTATGGCGCAGCATGTGGTCGGCTAGCACACAAGCAACCATGGCTTCACCAACGGGAACCCCTCTGATACCAACGCAAGGATCGTGTCGTCCTTTGGTTGATATCTCTGTTTCTAAACCTGACGTTGTTATAGTCTTTCGGACATTTAATATTGAGCTTGTTGGTTTGACCGCAAAACGTGCAATAATATCTTGACCGGTTGAGATCCCCCCGATGATGCCCCCAGCGTTATTTGATTGAAATGCTGGTTGATTTTCTTGTACGAACATTTCATCAGCATTTTCTTCACCGCTAAGCTCTGCTGCACCAAATCCAGCACCAATCTCAACACCCTTAACAGCATTTATACTCATTAACGCTTTTGCTATGTCTGCATCAATTTTATCATAGACTGGGCTGCCATAGCCCACTGGGACCCCAGTGGCTTTAATCTCAATTATTGCACCAATAGAGGAGCCTGATTTTCGTACACTATCAAGATAATTTTCCCACTTTCCTACTTGTTCCTGGTCTGGGCACCAAAAATCATTTTTGTTTACTTCATCCCAGTTCCAATTATCTCTGTTAATTTTATTTGGTCCAATTTGGATCAAAGCTCCTTGAACTTTGATATTATTACCTAAAATTTTCCGTGCAATTGCGCCGACAGCAACGCGATTTGCAGTTTCGCGTGCGCTAGCACGCCCTGACCCGCGATAGTCACGATTACCGTATTTTTGGTGGTATGTGTAATCGGCGTGGCCTGGACGATATAGGTCTTTTATATCGTCATAGTCCTTAGAACGGTGATCGGTATTTTTAATCATTAGACTAATTGGCGTGCCCGTAGTTTTCCCATTAAACACGCCTGATAATATACTAACTTGATCAGCTTCATTGCGTTGAGTCGTGAACCGCGACTGACCTGGCTTTCTTTTATCAAGCCAGATTTGGATGTCTTCCTCTGTTAAGTTAATATTAGGGGGTGTGCCATCAATTACACATCCTATGGCAGGCCCATGGCTTTCACCATAAGTTATGAATTTAAATAAATGACCGAAGCTATTTCCCGACATTTGTTATCAACTTAAACATCACCGTTGTTTACCGTGATATCGGGTGCATCTACGGCTTTCATACCGACAATATTATATCCGCAATCTACGTGATGTGTTTCTCCTGTTACGCCCGATGATAAGTCACTCAACAAATACATTCCTGATCCGCCTACATCATCAGGTGAAACATTACGGCGTAGTGGGGAGTTATGTTCGTTCCACTTTAGAATATAGCGAAAGTCTCCTATTCCAGAGGCAGCGAGTGTCTTCATTGGGCCAGCTGATAAAGCATTTACACGGATATTCTGGCTACCGAGGTCTTCAGCGAGATAGCGAACACTTGCTTCAAGAGCTGCTTTAGCTACACCCATTACATTATAATGTGGCATAACCCGCTCGGAACCAGCATAGGTGAGAGTTAATAGAGATCCGCCATCCGTCATTAACGGTTGAGCTTTCTGACAAATTTCCGTAAAGGAATAACAAGATATTTGCATTGTCTGTGTAAAATTAGTGGCTGTAGTATCAAGGTATTTTCCAGTAAGCTCCTCTTTGTTGGAAAAGGCAATGCCATGCAACAGAAAGTCTAATTTACCCCATTTTTTCTGAATTTTATTGAATACTTTTTCAATGCTAGTACTGTCCGTGACGTCGCACGGCATGATGAAGTCTGAGCCTATAGATTCGGCTAGTGGATTGATGCGCTTAAGCAGTGCATCTCCCTGATACGTAAAGGCTAATTCGGCTCCTTCATTCGAAACCGCTTTAGCTATGTTCCAGGCTATGGATCGGTTATTAGCGACGCCCATAATCAGCCCTTTTTTGCCTGCCATTAGACCTGATGAATTACTCATTGATTCCTCATCATATTTCCTAGTATTAATTAGCTATATCCGCGATCCGTTATATAATTATAGCAAAAAAAATTGAACGGACTATCAAAAAAATATTTTATGTGTTTCCAATATTGGAAATTTATGTTTATTTTATGGGGTCTTACGCTCAGAATAGCAATATAAAATGGCAGGAATTTATTCCAAACCTGTCACGATTTATGACAAATGATTTCAGAAATTTAATTTCTGCCACTCTATTGCATTAATTGATAACCCGCCATGAGCCATCTGATTTACGGCACGCTGTTCCTTTGACCATTTCTTTTTGGCCATCCACAATTATTTCATGCTCATATCCTCGACAATTTTCATCTGACTGTTCTTTGCGTGTTGTGCTAGTTGGTGTGATGCTACCACTATTACCAGTATTCGGATTTTTCCAGGAGGAAGAAACGCCATCTTTATTATTCTCTAGAGCACTTTGTTGGGTTTCGTTCGCTTTTAAACGATCGATATCATCAAGTGCTTGTCCTAATTGACTACCGGCAAACGCTCCACCTAGTGTGCCAAGTGCGACAGCAACCAATTTACCCTTCCCATTTCCAACTTGGGATCCAACGAGCGCTCCTAGTCCGGCACCAAGTATAGTGCCAATTGTTTGTTTTTGGTTATTTTGGTTTCCAGCACAAGCCGAGAGAGTTATGCTAACGGCTAGAATGATCAAAAGTTTGGTAACGTTCATTTTTTATTGTTCCTGTATTAATTATAAGGCGGCATGTATTTAGGTTTAATGATATTATAACATAAATTTTTTTTTTAAAAAACTGGAATAGTGATCTCTTGATGAATGAATTTAAACTTGCAGTAGAAGAGCCTATTGTTCTCTTCAATGAATGGCTGAAACAAGCGGATGCCTCTGAGCTAAACAATCCCAATGCTTGCGCTTTGGCAACAGCAGATAAATCTGGAAAACCTTCTGTACGTATGGTTTTGCTAAAAGGCGTAGATGAACGCGGGTTTGTCTTTTTTACAAATTCCGAAAGCCAAAAAGGTATGGAATTATCCGAAAACCCTAACGCTTCTCTTTGTTTCCACTGGAAATCGTTGGATCGGCAAGTGCGCGTGGATGGAGCGGTTGAGAAAGTTACGACACGAGAAGCAGATGCATACTTTGAGAGCCGTGCCCGAGAGAGCCAGATAGGGGCTTGGGCATCAAAGCAATCACAGAAATTAAAAAGCCGCCTTAATTTGGAAAAAAGGATTGATCAGTTTACAGTAAAATTCGAAATGAAGAAGATTCCGCGTCCAGAATGCTGGGAAGGTTATCGAGTGATTCATGAGAAAATTGAATTTTGGGCTGAAAAGAAATTCAGGTTACATGATCGTTATGTTTATAGTCGATTTGGTACTGAGTGGCAGCTTAGTAAGCTTTATCCATAATTAGTATGAGTATGATTGATAATTGGAGTGAATGAAACTTTGAACGGAACTAAAGAATTAGATGAAGAGAAGGAAGTTACCCAGTTACGCCATGCACGCCTTATGCGTTCGGCTACATATGCTTCTGTTACTCTAGCGTCCCTTTTGATTTTGGTTAAAACTAGTGCTTGGTTTGCGACTGACTCACTTAGTTTATTAGCATCTTTAGTTGATTCTATTCTTGATGCGGGTGCGTCATTAGCAAACCTCTTCGCGGTGAGCCATGCACTGCAACCAGCTGATAAAGAACATAGATTTGGTCATGGTAAGGCAGAAGCCTTAGGTAGCCTAGCTCAATCAGCATTTATCGCGGGTTCTGCAGCATTCCTTCTTTTAAAATCTGTTGATCGCTTTGTTAAACCACAAGAGATTTCAAATAGTGATACCGGTATACTAGTTATGGCTATATCTATTGTAATGACTTTACTCTTGGTTGGATTTCAGACTTATGTAGTGAATAAAACAAATTCTATAGCGATTCACGCTGATTCGCTTCACTACAGAGCGGATATACTTGTAAATATAGCAGTGATTGTTTCATTAATTCTCTCTGTAAATTTACAGTGGACCATGGCTGATCCAATATTTGCTTTATTGATTATTATTTATATGTCCATTGGTGCGTACAAAATTGCTATACAGGCGTTAGATATACTAATGGATAGAGAATTCTCCGATGAAGAAAGAGAGCGTATTAAGAATATTGCCGAAAGCCATGAGAGTGTGCTGAATGTCCATGATATGCGCACGAGGTCTTCCGGGGCTACTTCATTTATTCAATTTCATGCTGAAATGCCAAAAGATATTTTGCTGTCTGAGGCACATGAGATTGCTGATGAGGTTATGTATATGGTTGAAAAATTTTTTCCAAATACTGAGGTTCTTATACACCAAGATCCGGAGGGTGTGGATGAGCGACATGACGTAGTTTAAATATGGACGCTTTATTTTACATTGGCTTAAATAACTTGGATGATCTGGATATATGAGATGGCGGTCTGAGAACAATAGAAAAAATATTTTGAATGGAGATTGTAATGAAAAATACAGGTCAGGCAACATGCCAACCCCTAAGCAACGTGGGGAATTAATAGTCAAACGCTTGGAAAATTTTATCCGGGAAGGTAGATCCGATACAGGTGGAATGTCTTTTAGACGTTGGCAGGAAATGGCTGTAAATGAATTTACCAATGCACTTTTGGATGCTGAACGTGAGAAGCAAAGAGACAATAAATTTATGACTAGGGTTATAGCGGTTGGAGGTTTGGCTGTTATTACAATTGGATTTTGGGGGGCGATAGTGGCCGCAGGGTTATCCTATGATCGCCAAATGGTTGCTTTTATTCTTATCGGTGCTGGCGGGCTTTTACTTTTAGTTTTTGGACTTTGGGGGTTGCGATGGCTTGGGGGTAATTTTCTATCGGGCCGACGTCAAAATCGCTTAAAAAGTATAGCCAATTTTGATCATCAGTTGGCGCAATTGGATATTGAGATACGAAAACGTCTGAGGGAAACTATAGAATCTAATTTTAAGTGACTAAAGAAACTTAATATACTCTTCGTTCAAACCGCGTACTTTTCGATATAAATATTGAATCCATAAAATAATACGGTATGAATAAGCTAAACTAAGAGATAGCAAATTTTAGCTTATCTGGATGGCCATATAATTGAGGGAATTTATATGCTCAATTCGCGATCTAAAATTTTTAACCTATGCTATAAGGCCTGCAGGCAGGCGGTATAGCGGGCAACCAAATTGTTGGAGTGCAAATGAAGAATTCGAAGACAGTATTAATTGATAAGAATCCCGGTAGAAATTCACAATCTTTTGGCATTGCGCGAGAGCTAGGGACTGACGTTAATTTAATTCATGAACCGCCAATAGGAGTTGTTGGAAATAAGGGCGATTCACAATGTTATATGGGTGTTGGTAGAAAGGTTAATATTATCCACGAGGCACTTCGTGATAGAGTTGGGGTTGAGCCAGGTAAGTTATCCATGAGATTAGTCCAGCCAGAGTTTACGGTTGCGACATCAGACGGGATACGGAATGGCACTCCAGAAATGCGTTATTCTCTAATAGGGCGAGAAGTGACTAATGACGCTCTATGTGAACATTTAAGTGCCAGTGGTCTAGAGGGCGTGATAGCTGTTGTAGCATGTGATAAACCTCCGGTAGGCACCTTAGCCGCGATTTTAGAGCATAATAGACCAGCTATAATTATGTCTGATGGATCTATACGACCCGGGGTTGACTCGGAAACGGGTGAAGCCATTGATATTGTTTCGAGTTACCAAATTGCGGGAAGTGATGACGAGGTTTTGAAACGCCGTATAGCCCTAGAGGCATGTCCTGGATACGGCAGTTGTGGGGGCATGTTTACGTATAACACAATGCAAACTTTCATTGGCGTAGTTGGGATGCAACCACTCCATATGATCTCGCCTGCTTCGGATGATTTGCGCAGAACAGATGAATTTCCGAATGAGCTTATTGATTATCTATCCGTTTTAATAACAAAAGGCATAACACCACGTGAAATCGTAACGCGAGATTCAATTAGAAATGCAATTATAGTTTCTATGGCAGTTGGTGGATCCACTAACGTCATGCTCCACGCTCCGGAGTTAGCTCGCGCAGCCGGCTACAGTAATTTTTCAGCGGATATTATGAGTGCCACTGAGTTTAATCACCTATCTGAACAGGTTATCCCAGTAGTTGTAAATGCGCGCCCCTTTGGAAGATACTCAATGGTGGATATTGATAGTAAGGGGGGAGTGCAAGTCATTGTGAAGGATTTAATGGACGCTGGGTTGTTAAATGGTGAAACCTTGACCTGCACAAGTGAAAGTTTAGCTGAACAAATTAAAAGGTTATGCCCTCAAGATCCAGATGGTGATGTGATTTATAGTGTACAAAGACCTTTTAAGAAAACCGGTGGCTTACGGGTGTTAGGTGGCAATCTATCTCCAGAATTTAGTGCGGTTTTAAAATTAGCTGGTGTTGAAGGCGGGTTGGAGGATAATATTTTTTCAGGTAATGCTAGAATTTTTGATGGGGAACAAAAACTGCTAGAATCTTTAAATTCAACACCGAATATGCTTAAAAATTTTGACATGGTTGTTGTTAGGTATGAAGGTCCTGTGGGTGGGCCAGGCATGCCAGAAATGCTTGATTCAACATCTAGAATAACTACCTTGTGCCGCGAGCGAAATATAGTGGTTGGCTTGATGACTGACGGCAGGTTTTCTGGAGGTTCAGTTGGGTTGGTGATTGGACATGTTGGCCCGGAAGCAGCCATCGGAGGTGCAATAGGGCTAATTGAAGAAGGCGATAAAATTATAGTTGACCTTAATAAAAATGAATTGAATTGCCAACAGTTAAGTGACCCTAAAGTATATAATGACCGTAAAATTAAATGGGAAAATGCCGTTGCTAATAATAACGGCACCCACCCATCAGTGGGGGTAGCTGATACGAGACTGTTAAATAGAATGAGATGCTCTGCCGTGTCTGCTATCTTTGGAGCTGGGATGCACCCGGATAGGGAGCCCTTTATTAGTAATTTAAGAACAGTAAATGTTTCAGGCTTTGAACCAACAAATAAGTATAAAAAGGGATTGAACCAATAATACTAAACTTAATCAGCAACTAATAAGTGCGGTAAGAAAAGGGTCAGGGAAGGTAGCCATACTATAATGGCTACTCTGACAGCATCTGACAGAAAGAAGGGTATTACACCTTTAAATGTTTCGATCATCGGCACGTCTTTGGCCATAGAACTAATTACAAAAACGTTCATACCAACGGGTGGAGTAATTAGGCCTACTTCGACCACTATGAGTGACACTATTCCGAACCAAAGTTTTACATCATCTACAGGCATTCCAAAGTTTAAATTTGCAATTATAGGCCAGAATATTGGTACTGTTAGGAGTATCATGGAGAGGCTATCCATCACGAAGCCAAGAAGAATATAGATCACAACCATCATGATGATGATAGTAACAGGAGCCAGACCCGAGTTTTTAAAGTAATCCGCGAGATCATTTGGCAATTCTGTGAAGCCTAGAAAGGCGCTAAATATGGCCGCTCCCAGAACAATAAGGAAAATTAAACCGGTTGTGGACGCCGTCCCAAGAAAAACATCTTTTATGCCATTCCACCTCATCTTTCCGCGTGTGATCGCTATTAGAAATGTTCCAACACAGCCAATACCGGCTCCTTCCGTCGGTGTAAAAATTCCGCTGTATATCCCGCCCATAACTAAAATAAATATAAGTAAGACACTCCATATATCTATAAGAGATTTCCATCTCTCAGCTCTGGACGCCTTTGGGGCGGCGGGGCCTGATTCTGGATTAATGCGTACAACTATAGCAATTACTAATACGTAGCCTAGAGCCGCTAAAATTCCCGGAATCAAAGCGGCTTGGAAAAGTGTGGTAATATTTGCTTCTACCATAATTGCATAAATTATTAGGATAAGAGAAGGAGGGATAAGGATACCAAGCGTTCCACCTGCCGCGAGGCAACCTGTTGCCAGCGAATCAGAATATTTAAATCGTTTTAGCTCGGGTAGCGCCGCTTGTCCCATGATTGCTGCTGTTGCTAATGAAGATCCGCTAATAGCACCAAAGCCAGCACATCCGCCTATTGATGCCATGGCTACGCCCCCGCGAAAATGACCTAGCCAGCGGTTGGCGGCTGTGAACAAGGCTTGTGATAGGCCCGCCTTTGCGGCAAATTGGCCCATCATAATAAATAGTGGTGCAACAGATAGGTCAAAAGTTGAAAAACGATAATAGACTTCTGTTTTAAGATAACTGAGCAATGCTGCCTGGCCGGCAATTTCTAAATAACCGCCAAGACCCACTAGTAACATTGCAACCCCAATAGGAATACGAATGGCAAGCAGTGCCATCAGGCTAATAAAACCTATTATACCATACTCAATACCCGTTAAATCAAACATCTAATGTTCACCGTGTATTTCTGGACCGGTTTTATTTAGTGATTCATCAAAAAATTTATTAGCCCGAGCTTCTGCTACGCTACGTCCAAAAGTATAAAAACAAACGATGATTAGAAGAGACATGCATAGAGTAGCATAAGGGAAAGAAATCCATCGAGGAAAGCCAATGGTTGTAAATGATTCATTGTTCACATACATCTCCATGCCTCCAAATATAAGCCGCCATGTTAATAATATGCCAATTAGTAGATAAGCGAGACTACCTGTCGCGTCGCAAACTGCTTTTAGCCAGGTTGGAGCGCGGGTCAGGATGAAATCAACGATTACGTTATCGCGCATTAGCTGACAGTAGGGTAATAGCGCAAAGATTGCAGTACATGTCCATAATTCGATCAGGTCATAAATGCCACTTATAGAACCAATACTCGTAGCCCGTCCAATTACACTCACGGTAATAGACACCCCCATAAGGGCAATTATAAAACTGCCAAATAGCGCTAGGGCCATAGAGTACTTATAGAGAACCCGACCTACCTTATCAGTAGGTCGGGAAATCGCTTTAAAATCCTCAGTCATTATAATTGTATGCCGAGATAATTACTTGCTATATTTTGCGATCATGGAGCGTGCATCATCGATAAGTTCCTGACCATTATTAATTTTATGCTTACTTTTTAACTCTGCTATAACTAGGTCATAGACGCCTTTTGATACTTTTCTAATTTTATCTGACTCGGTTGCATTGAGCGTTGAGAACTGATTCTTTTTCTTCGACTGCATAACTCTTTTACCCGGTGCTTCTATCGCGTCCCAGTTTTTCCCTGCAGCAGCTGCAATATTTCTACCTGAATTATCGTCGATTACCTTTTTTAGGTCAGCAGGTAATTTAGCGTAGCTCTTTTTGTTCATGAGCATTGTAAATACAGCCGTATTGAGCCTTGGTGAAGGGGTGGCAAGGTCTGTGAAGTATTTTCCCAATTCTTGCATTTTTACAGCTGGCGCTATTTCGTAAGGCAGTAAAACACCATTAATAACACCTTTTGACATCATAGGCGGAACTCGACCTAGAGGTGTGGCTATACCATCTGCCCCTAATGCCTGCAGAAGTAATACAGAGGTGCGGTTTGCTCCCCGCATTTTCATACCTTTAAGATCTGACATTTTACTAATCGGTGTTTTGGTCATAAAGAGAACACCGGCATGAGAGTGCATGAGTAACACATGCCAGGGAGCAGTTTCTTTGCTTAGATGTTTTGCTTGATAATCTTGCAAAGCTAATGTCGTGGATAATGCATCCTTATGAAGGAATGGTAATTCAAAAATTTCGGCTTTAGGCATGCGACCCGTTGTAAAGCCGGGGAGTGTCCAGACTATATCAACAACTCCGTCCCTAGCTTGGTCAAGTAAGGCTTGTGGTTTGCCGCCTAGTTGCATTTTCCAAAAAGGTTTTATGTTTATGCGGCCTCCAGAGGCTTTATTTATTTTTTTTACCCAAGGGATCAACCAGGTCTTTGCAGGGTTTGCTACAGGCGGAATAAAGCTGTGCATTCGCATGTTAAACTCTGCAGATTTTAACGGTGCTACTATTCCGGTACTTCCTAATACTGCAATGGTGGCGCCAAACAGAACCAGTTTACGTGCTACTCTTAACATACGCTTTCCCCTTTTGATTTATTTAACCTCTAAGACAAGTATACCCTATTTTTAGGATAAAATCATATCATCTTTGGTATGGTAAAATCAAATATATTATACGAGTTTATTTGTAGCGGATAACCGAACAAAAATTAGATATCTATAAGTTATCAGCCATTTTATATATACCAATATCGGATGTTGAGTTTTGTATTAGAATATAAATAATAATTGATAGAGAAGTAAGGCTCGCACGGATTAAGACAGGGCTGGATGCCGCTATAGGGCTCGTGGAAAAAAGAGCAGAATTTTTATGGGATCTTATTTAATAGAGGAACGATTATATCCCGTGATGAACTAATTCGAAATAGAATGATAATTAGTCATGTAGCAAAAAAATGTCATGATTTAGGAAACGAATTTGCCTATGCAGCAGGGTCACGGGGCACATATTTGACTTCGCGTATACAGCATTCTCATAGGGATATTAATACTCTTGTCACCCACGAAATTTATGAACACGATCATGTGGCAAACATGTATGGGGGTACTCTGATGAGCATAGAACTTCCAGAAGATGCTATGATTTGATTGTTATGTGGACTTAAATTTATTTGGTGCTTATCAATCAAAAGCGCCTTTTGATAATAACCAAGATTTTTTGATTAAATTTCTAGCTCACACCAAACAGGGGTGTGATCAGAAGGTCTCTCCCACCCCCGGGGAGTGCGATCAATATCTGATGAAATTAAAAGGTCAGCGGCCTGTGGTGATAATAATAAATGGTCTATGCGTATGCCATGATCTTTGTTCCACGCGCCAGCTCGATAATCCCAATATGAGTATTTTCCCGCTTCTGGATTAAAAACGCGAAAGGCATCTGTTAGGCCAAGGTAGATTAACTTACGCCAGGCTGCATGGGTTTCGGCGCGGAAAAGGGCATCTCCCCTCCAGTTTTCTGGCTCATAAGCATCTGCATCCTCTGGGATTACGTTATAGTCACCACCAAGGATAAAAGGATCTTCAGTCGTAAGAAGTTCTTTGGCGTGGTCGTGGAGACGCCTCATAAAGTCTAGTTTATAGGGGTATTTTTCTGTATCTACTGGATTACCATTAGGGAGATAAATTGCAGCAACTCGTATACCACTAGTGAACCCTTCAATATAGCGGGCCTGTATGTCTTCACTATTGCCCGGCAAATTTGTCAATTCAATATCAATTGGTGATTTTGAAAGAATGGCCACTCCGTTATAGGTCTTTTGACCAGATACGGCGATATTATAACCTTTGTCCTCAACCTCCATGTGGGGGAATGCTTCTGCGACACATTTTAGTTCTTGTAGTAGAACTATATCGGGAGAAAATTCATCGAGCCATCTAAGTAAATGAGGTAGGCGGGCTTTAACAGAATTAACGTTCCATGTTGCAATTTTTAACATTTAATATTTAACCAGAAAAAATATTGCTGAGAATTATTAATTGACAATTTTTATAACAGAAATTAGCTTCGCCGAAGAAAACTACCTTATACTGCGAATGAAATCCCGCAGCCACATGACGAAGTTGCATTTGGTATGTTGAGTTTGAAGGCTGACCCCATTAGGTCTTCGACAAAATCAATCTCAGAATCCCCTAGAATTTCAAGCGACATCTCATCAACTACAACGGTAATACCATGCGCTTTAAAAGTATGGTCCTCATCAGTTTGTTCATTATCAAGCCCAAAACCATACGAAAACCCTGAACAGCCACCTGCTGAGACTGTAATCCTCAACATATTACCTTCACTTCCATCAGAAGATATTAGTTCGGATACTCGTTTTGCCGCACTTTCAGTGATTGATAGAGCACTCATTGCTGTTATCTTAGCCCAAATTAGTTTATGCAATAGTAATCATATACAATTAACTATGTAACCTTAAATAAAAAAATGTCAAATAAACCTAGCTTAAACGCATTAATTATTAAAGATTTTTTGAAAAATATAGTTTATTTATAACCCATGAAACAAGGTATTCCCAATATAATTCAAATGGCACCTTATGCGTGCTTACCAGAACATACTAGGGGACGACTGTATACCGAGCCTGAGAGCAAAACTAGGGATTGTTTTCAGCGGGACCGCGATCGCATTATTCATTCCACTGCTTTCCGTCGCCTCGAATACAAAACTCAAGTTTTTGTAAATCATGAAGGAGATCATTATAGGACACGCCTGACACATACTCTTGAAGTATCTCAGATTGCTCGGACAATCGCCCGTTGCTTAGGGCTTAACGAAGATCTAGCCGAGGCACTCGCATTAGCCCATGATTTAGGGCATCCTCCATTCGGGCATGCTGGAGAATATGCTTTGGCTGATTTAATGTCACCTTACGAAGGGTTTGACCATAATGCGCAGACGTTGTCAGTTATTACACGTTTGGAACAACGTTATGCCGACTTTGATGGTTTAAATCTTAGTTGGGAAACTATAGAAGGAACTGTTAAGCACAATGGCCCGCTTATTGAAGTTGAAGGTGCTAAACCGTTACCACGCGAAGTTCGCGAATATAATTTACAAAATGATTTGATGCTTGGTACTTTTGCCAGTGGTGAGGCTCAGGTCGCCGCCTTAGCTGATGATATCGCGTATAATAATCATGATATTGATGATGGTTTGCGTGCTAATTTATTTAAAACGGAAGCATTGTTCGATTTGCCAATCGTTGGTGATATATTTACAAATGTTGTTCGAAAAGCCCCGAGCATTGGTGAATCACGCCAACGTCATGAAGCCGTGCGCGATTTGATTGGGTATATGGTGAATGATTGTTTGACAGAATCAAGGCAAAGATTAAAAGATGCTAAGCTGAGAAGTGCAGATGATGTGAGATCTCTAAGCCATCCAGTGGTTTCATTCTCCGAAAAAATGCATGAAATAGATAGGAATCTTAAAGACTTTCTTCTCGATAATATGTATCGTCACGATAGAGTGCGCCAAATGACTGAAAAGGCCAGCGTCGTGGTTAAAGAGTTGTTTGTTTTACTAGTAAACGAGCCACGTAATTTACCCGTAGAATGGCAAAAGCAAGTTAATGGCGAGAGTGAAGAGCAGAAGGCGAAAGTTGTTGCAGATTATATTGCTGGTATGACAGACCGTTTTGCTTGTGAAGAACATAACAAGCTAATTAACAGCACGAAATGACGTATTTAACTACATCTACAAAAGAACTTATTGTATGGCAGCTTTAAATTATTTTGAATATATGCGAGATAATATCGTTGACATTTTGAACGATCTCGTTGTATCAGGCAACCTGCCACAAAGTCAGAATTTTAAGCAGATTTCCGTAGAGCCAACGCGAGATAAAGCTCATGGAGATTTAGCTACGAATGCGGCTATGGTTTTAGCTAAACCTTCTGGATTAAAGCCCCATGATCTGGCAGGCCAAATTGTAGCAGGGTTGCTACAATTAGATTGTGTGCTCTCTGCTGAAGTTGCCGGGCCTGGGTTTATTAATATTATACTAGTTGATAGTTTTTGGCATGCACGATTGTCCGAGATTTTGGACGCGGGAATTTCATATGGTGAGACAAAGCTAGATGAACCCAAGTCCGTTAATGTTGAATATGTGTCAGCTAACCCAACTGGACCAATGCACGTGGGTCATGGTCGAGGTGCAGTAATTGGCGATGTTTTAGCTAATCTTTTCTCTAAAATTGGTTATAATGTTACCAAGGAATATTATATCAATGATGCGGGCAACCAGGTAGATGTGCTTGCTCGGTCGCTACATATTAGATATTTGGAAGCTTTAGGCATTGATGTGGGAGAAATACCAGATGGACTTTATCCGGGAGAATATCTTATTGATGCGGGAAAAGAACTAGCTAAAAAAGATGGAAGTATGTGGCAAGGTGAGAAGGAAGCTAACTGGCTAAAACCGCTGCGCTTATTCGCAATAGATGCAATGATGAAATTAATTCGTGAAGACCTATTATCTCTTGGAGTAGTTCATGATACGTTTAGTTCAGAACGTAATCTGGTTGAGAGCGGGGGTGTGGACGAAATTATGACTATACTTGAGGATAGAAAGTTAATTTATGAAGGTGTACTTTCTCCTCCCAAAGGTAAGCGTCTAGACGACTGGGAAAAGCGCCCTCAGACTTTGTTTCGTGCTACACTATTTGGCGACGATGTTGATAGGCCGATTAAAAAATCTGATGGATCGTGGACTTATTTTGCAACTGATATGGCATATCACCTGGATAAGTTTAGACGTGGATTTAGGGTCATGATTAATATTTGGGGAGCAGACCATGGTGGTTACGTTAAACGCATGCAGGCTGCAGTCAAAGCAATAACCAAGAAAGATGGAGAACTTGACGTTCAATTGTGCCAAATGGTCAACTTGATGGATAATGGCGAGCCTGTTAAAATGTCCAAACGTGCGGGAACTTTTATCACATTACGTGAGGTAATAGATAAAGTAGGTAAGGATGTTGTACGTTTTATCATGCTAACCCGAAAGAATGACGCTCAACTTGATTTTGATCTTACCAAAGTATTGGAACAAAGTCGGGATAACCCAGTATTTTATGTCCAGTATTCGCATGCACGCTGTTGCTCTGTTTTACGACAGGCAATGGAAATGTTTAAAGTCGAAGAGATTTCAATCGCTGCCTTAAAAAATAGTAATTATAAAAATTTGACCGACCCTGGGGAACTAGCTTTGATAAAAATGATGGCTGCTTGGCCACAGACCTTGAAAGGTGCAGCACAAGCACATGAGCCGCATAGGATAGCGTATTACTTGCATGATTTATCGGCATCATTTCATGCGCTTTGGGCTAAAGGAAGTAAAGAAAATACCTCTTTGAGGTTTTTAGTCGAGGATAACCCGCCACTGACCTTAGCAAGGTTGGCTATGGTAAAATCGCTGGCCATGGTAATTGCTTCTGGGTTAGAAGTGATCGGGATAGAACCAGTTCAGGAGATGCGCTGATGGCATCTAGTGAAATACCGCCAGGTGAGAAAAATGGGATCTCAAAAGAGCTAACTGACGAAAATATTGCTCAAGAGGGCTCCTCGGTAGAAAATACCGGGAAATTTGTCAATCCATCAGAGCAATTTTCAATTGACCAAGATCTGCAGGTTAATGACATCCAACTCGATGAAATTGAAGGATTAGATAATAATGACCTCCGAGCTGATACGCTCGAGTTTGAGTCAATTAGTCGGCAGCCCAAGCGAAGAACTGCCGGAATAAAAGCCGTATTATTTTTGCTGGTCATCGGAGTGGGGGGGTACTTTTCTTGGACGCATTGGGGTGATGCAATTTTAGGTTTAAGAGTTAATGATTTGCCCGTTGTACGAGCGCCAGAAAAAGCTTTTAAAATACGCCCAGAGGAGCCAGGTGGCAAGAACTTCCCAAACCGCGATAAGCTAGTTTATGACAGATTAGATAGAAAACCGCCTCGAATTATAGCTGAAAATCTTTTGCCCCGTCCTGAAGTCCCCCTTGTACCACCTCGATCAAATAAGATTAGGACGGACGAACTGACGGTTAAATCCAAAAGACGCAACCTGCCTCCAACAACGATTGGTTCACAACCAACAACGAAAGAAGTCAAAGCGGTCAAAAAACCAGCTTTAAATTCTGCGCCTCTTGGATTAAGAAAAATAGAACTTAAAAATAGTACAAAACTATTGTCTAAAGCTCAATCAAAACCCTTGCCAAATTCAGCGCTCGCTACCGATAGAGATCAGGTTATTAAAAACCAGCAAATTAAGGGTTATCAAATTCAATTAGCGGCAGTTCGAACGATTGCTAGTGCAGAAAAAGAATGGCTCCGCCTGCGAACTAAGCATAAAACTCTTTTAGGAAAGCTAAAGCTTAATATAATTCGTGCAGATCTTGGGAATCAAGGTATTTTTTTTCGTCTGCGCGCTGGGCAGATTGCAAATAAAACCTCTGCGAAGGCCCTTTGCCAGGCGCTATCAAGAAGAAAAGTTGGGTGTCTTGTTATTCCTCCCCCTAAATAGAATTTTTTTGAGATGACCCCCTCTAGAGCAGTAATTTTTGGTTGTAAAGGGCCAAATTTGGGGTCTGATGAGTTTGTATTTTTTTCTAAAATCAAGCCTATCGGTTTTATATTATTCTCGAGAAATTGTGTTGATCCAGAACAATTAAAAAAGTTAATAAAGGATCTACGCAAATCAATTGATAATGATCGTGCCCCTATTTTGATTGATCAAGAAGGGGGGCGTGTAGTGAGACTTAGGAAGCCTCATTGGAGAGAACCGCCGGCCGCAAAATTGTTCGCAGATTTAGTAGAAAAAAATATTGACCTAGCCCGTGAAGCTGTAAATTTAAATATTAGATTAGTCGGGCAAGAGTTGCGCGACCTCGGCGTGAATGTAAATTGCTTGCCTGTACTAGATATCCCTTTTAACGGTGCGGACCCTATTATCAGTGACCGCGCATTTGGGGTTGATCCTGAGATGATATCTATTTTAGGGAGGGTGGCCTGCGATGCACTGTTAATGGAAGGGGTTTTACCTGTTATTAAACATATTCCGGGGCACGGGCGCTCTAGTGTTGATAGTCATAAGGCACTCCCAATTGTACGAACAGATCGGGCCGAGTTATCTAAAATCGATTTTTCACCTTTCAAACTGTTGGCTGACATGCCAATAGCTATGACCGCTCATATAATTTATAGTGCTATTGATCCGGAAAACCCAGCAACCACCTCTAGTAAGGTAATTTTGGAAATTATCCGTGAAGAGATCGGTTTTGATGGCCTATTAATTTCTGATGATTTATCCATGAAGGCATTGGACGGCGATTTTTCTTATCGTACACAGGCTGCCCTTGCGGCGGGTTGTGACGCAGTACTACATTGCAATGGTAACATGTCTGAAATGAAAGAAATTTCTGATGTAGTTTTTGATCTCTCAAATAAATCGGCGGATCGGTTGGAGCGCGCATTAGTTCAAATTGACGAATTTAAAACCTTAGATCGACAAGTTGCGCTTGAACGCCTGGTAGAGCTTGGTATTAATTAAATTATGGAAGAATATTCGGTTCTCTATAAAATTTCTATCTGGGTGCTGCCGATTTTGTTGGGAGTTACACTGCATGAAGCGGCCCATGGCTGGGTTGCCTGGAAATTAGGCGATAATACAGCATTTAATCAAGGACGTGTAACTTTTAATCCAATAAAACATATAGATGTTTTTGGTACACTTGTGCTACCGACAATTTTATTGCTCGCTTCTGGTGGAAAGATGTCTTTTGGTTACGCAAAGCCTGTACCTGTTAATTTTTGGGCGCTTGCTAAACCTCGTAGGGATATGGTTCTGGTCGCTTTAGCTGGACCTGGATCAAATTTAATTCTTGCAGTTCTAGCTGCTGGTTTCCTCCGTCTTGTTGATAGTGCCCCATATTTTATGCAAAGTTGGTTAGCTGAAAGTTTAATGATGTTGCTATTGTTCAATCTAATTCTTTGTATTTTTAATATGATCCCGATCCCACCTCTTGATGGTGGTCGTGTTGCGGTGGGAATACTCCCGCCAGCAATCGCAATGCAACTTGAGCGTTTGGAGAGAGCTGGTTTTGGTATTATCCTCTTTGGATTATTTTTATTACCATGGTTAGGTGATCAAGTGGGACTAGATTTGAATGTATTTATGTGGGTTGTCGCTATACCAGCAGCCGAGCTAGCTAAGTTTTTAATTGATATAACAGGTGTTTTTTAAAATATGGGTAATGAAATTAATTTGATTATTGATGACTTTGAAGATCAGCATCCGGCAGCTTCACCTGGAGTAGACTTTATGCTTGATGTGGGTGGTTTCGAGGGCCCAATTGATGTTCTTTTGACTTTGGCTCGCGATCAAAAAGTCGATCTAACGCAAATATCGATTTTAGAACTGGCAAACCAATATCTTTATTGGGTTATGGAGATACGAAGTTCAAACCTCGAACTTGCCGCAGATTATCTGGTGATGGCAGCTTGGCTGGCTTATTTAAAGTCGCGCTTACTTATTCCCGATATGTCAATTGAAGACGAGCCAACAGGTGAGGAGATGTCGGACGCGTTACAGTTCCAGTTGCGAAGACTAGAAAGCATGCAAAATTCAGGAGCTCAAATTACAACTCAACTTCAATTGGGACAGGATTACTTTAAACGTGGTAGTCCAGAAGAATTTGGTCGTAACTCCACTTCCATTTATGAAGTGTCAATTTATGACCTTCTTAGCGCTTACGGAGAGCATACACACCGTTCGAATGTTAAGACGTTACACATTCAAGGTTCCGATTTGTTTTCACCAGATGATGTCATTCAACGTATGGTTGGGATGGTTGGTAAAATCCCCAATTGGGCGCGTCTCGAACAATTTTTACCTATTGAGCTGCGAGGCGATATTATAAGTCGTTCGGCAATAGCCTCTACGTTTGTCGCCGCTCTCCAGATGGCTAAAGAAGGTAAGATGCAAATACGCCAGAGTGCGGCTTTTAAACCTATTTTTATTAAAGACTCAAATCGCAAAGAAA
>CAJQSN010000043.1 GCA_905614355.1 uncultured Rhodospirillales bacterium
TATTCGCCATCCAGCTATCGCAGGAACTTTTTACCCAAAAAATCCAGTGGAGTTAGAAGCCGCAGTTCAATATTTTTTAAACGAAGCGGCAAGAAATTTTGGACCTACCGTCAATGTCCCAAAAGCCATTATTGTTCCGCACGCCGGTTATATTTATTCAGGCCTAACTGCAGCAGCCGTTTATAACCGATTACAGTCTGCGCGTGAAATAATTAAACGGGTGGTCATTTTAGGCCCTTGTCATCGGGTCGCGATTGATGGTATTGCGCTTCCAAGCACCGAGATATTTCAGACCCCTCTCGGCAATATACTTCTAGATAAAGATGCTATAAAAAGCATCCTAAATCTAGACTCTATAGAAATTTTCAATGAAACACATGTAAATGATCATAGCATTGAGATACATTTACCATTTTTACAAAAGATCTTGGCAGATTTTAAACTTGTTCCCCTTATCGTTGGTAATAGTAATCCTGAAAAAGTTGCTGAAGTATTAGAAATTCTCTGGGGCGGTCCTGAAACCTTAATTCTCATTTCATCAGACCTCAGTCATTACCTGGGTTATAATCAGGCTAAAATAGTAGACAGCCAAACGTGCAAAGCTATTGAACAAATGGACCTAAATGCATTAGGCAAAGATCAGGCTTGCGGGAGTCAGTCTGTTAAAGGTCTTTTGATGCTGGCCAAAGCAAAAAACCTCTCAGTTACCACCGCTGATATCAGAAATTCAGGCGATACGGCTGGTACCAAAGATAGAGTTGTAGGTTATGGATCCTGGTATTTTGATGAGAATAATACTAAAAATATAAATACTGAAAATAAATTTAATTTACTAACTCATGATATTCTCAAGTTGCATGGCAACACACTTTTACGTTTTGCGGCGTCAACTATATTTTCACAAGTGTTGCCTTCTAAAACTGCATACGCCAAATTACCACGGCTTGACCCTATTTTAAACGAACAGGGTGCTTCCTTTATAACCTTAAACAAAAAAGGCCAATTGCGCGGGTGTGTGGGTTCAATCCAAGCATGGCAACCTCTCATTAAAGATATTACACAAAACGCTTACAAAGCAGCATTTGAAGACCCTCGGTTTCCGCAGTTAACGCTCTTAGAGATAGAATCTGGGAAAATTGAAATATCCATATCAATTTTGAGTCCCAAAACTCAGATGCGTTTTTTAAATGAAATTGATCTACTCGACCAACTAAAGCCTGGCCTGGATGGGATTGTTTTAATAGATGGCACACAATACAGAGCGGTATTTCTGCCGTCCGTCTGGAAACAATTACCTAATCCCACACAATTTATCAGCCAATTAAAACGTAAGGCTGGGTTACCAGAAAATTACTGGTCTGATACAATTCAAATTTGGCGATACATAACAGCCAGAAAATCATCCGCCACATTGCCAGTAGACCAAAAACTTTGGCCCACGTAAATTGCCATATACTAAGTAAATAAGGTCGTAAAAATTAAATATCATTCTTTTACTGAAAGCCTAAAATGATCATTCAGAATGAAAATAACCTAAACGAACGCGATAAATTATATAGAGCTGTTTTATGGATGGTTGGGACACTAGTCTCATTTGCAACTATGGCGATTGCCGTCCGAGAATTAACCGATACAATAAACTCGTTTGAGATTGTTTTTCTAAGAACTTGGGTAGCTCTCACCATTATACTTGGAATTGTGTTGTTGCGTGGGTGGAAAACTATTTCGACTAAACACTTACGACTGCATATTTTTAAAAATTTTATTCATTACATAGGCAATTTAACTTGGATTGTAGGTGTTAGCTTGATCCCATTAGCCCAAGTCTTTGCCTTAGAATTTAGTATTCCCATTTGGGTTGCTATATTTGCAGTGTTATTTTTAAAGGAAAAACTAACACTCGGTAAAATAATTGCCATTAGTTGCGGCTTTTTAGGAGTTTTAGTTATTCTCCGCCCAGGACTAATCACAATTGATCAAGGCTCGCTTGCTGTCCTATGTGCAGCCTTTTGTTTTGCCACAGCGAATGTAATTACCAAATCATTATCCAAGACTGATCAACCCTTAACAATTCTTTTTTTAATGTTTATCATGCAGTTGCCAATTAGTGCTATTGGTGCGTACTTTGTGTGGACATCCCCAGTTTGGGCAGATTACCCCTGGATCCTTTTGGTTGGTATTATGTCACTTACAGCGCACTACTGCATGACACGGGCTATCACTCTTGCCGACGTAACCGTTGTCATACCTATTGATTTTATGCGAATGCCAATAATCGCCATCCTAGGTTTTTATTTATATTCTGAACCTTTTTCAATTTGGATTTTTCTCGGCGCAGTCCTAATTTTCAGTGGCAACTATTTTAATATTTACCATGAACGAAAAAAGACTTATGCCTAAGATCACCGTTAAAATAGCCGCCTACTAATAAATTTTCTAAATGCGTAACTAGGCAAAATATTACGTATCTTTTTTGGAGAAAATCATGACAATTAATATTCGACGTATCGTCACCTCTCATGCAACCGATGGTAAGGCTGTCGTAGGTACTGACAATCTAATGAATAATGTGCAACAATTACGGTCAGGCAATTATGAGACTTTACTGTGGGTTACTGATGGATCGCCCGCCGAAGTTAATGGCAGAGACCCTACCACAACCCCTAGAGATATTGAACCACCAGAAACAGGCTCAATTTTCCGCATTTTAGAACTAATCCCAGGAAAAGAAGCTTATATGCATCGAACAGATACAATTGATTATGCCATTTGCCTTTCCGGCAAGTGTGAAATGTATTTAGACGAAGGTAACAAAATAGATTTTAATACTGGTGATGTAATGGTGCAACGCGCGACAATGCACGGCTGGGCAAATCCCTTCTCAGAACCTTGCCAAATTGCATTTATTTTAATTGGTTCTAATTCGCCAGCCAAACACTGGCACCAAGACGCTGATAAAGTACATAACTAAAGGAGCTTTTATTGCCACTAAATTTTTCTGACGATACAATTAAATCGCTTCTTGATCTAGCCAAAGATGCAGGAGATAAAATCCTTGAATACTATTATACTGATATACAAGTACGTCAGAAAATAGATAAGTCACCAGTTACGGAAGCAGATGAAAAAGCCGAAGATATAATATTAAAAGGCTTAGCCAAATTCAATCCCAAAATACCAGCTATTGGTGAGGAATCGTATTCTGCAGGAAAACGGCATAACATAAATAACGGCGTGTTTTGGCTCGTTGATGCATTAGATGGCACAAAAGAATTTATTAACAAGCGTGCAGAATTTACTGTAAATATTGCTTTAATCAATAATGGCATTTCGATTTTTGGAATTGTGCATGCGCCAGCGCTGGCACAAATTTTCTGGGGCAGCGCCCTTGGCGCTTTCTGCAAAAATGAAGAAGGACACATAAAAAAAATTACAACTCGCACCGCGCCACAAGATGGGATCACTGTTGTATCTAGCCGTTCTCATAGAGAAGGTGAAGAAGATTTATTAGTTGATTATAAGGTGAAAAATACTATTAACCTAGGGAGTTCTCTCAAACTATGCCTCATTGCAGCGGGTGAAGCTGACCTCTATCCAAGGCATGGTACAACGTCGGAATGGGATATTGCGGCGGGACACGCAATCCTAACTGCAGCCGGTGGCTCTTTAACACAAATTGATGGCTCGCCATTCCTATATGGAAAAGATACTATCTTAAATCCTTCTTTTATCGCTCAAGGGTAGCAAAACTTAAAATAGCTATAAATTAACTATGAAAACAATAATTTTAAACTCAAATAAAAAAGGAATAAAAACTGCCGCAATTCAATTACGCGCAGGCAAGCTAGTCGCCTTCCCAACGGAAACTGTGTACGGCCTCGGCGCTAATGCTTATATAAACGAGGCTGTAGCAAGTGTTTATGAAGCAAAACGCCGTCCCAGTTTTAACCCCTTAATTGTCCATTTTAACACTGTTGATGATGTAAAACAGCAGGTCGTATGGAATGAGTGGTCGGAAAAACTCGCTGCAAAATTTTGGCCAGGTGCCGTGACGTTTATTTTAAAAAGAGCTAAGGATTGTCAATTATCACTTTTGGTTAGCGCTGGTCTTGATACAGTCGCGGTGCGAATTCCATCTCATAAAATAGCACAAAACTTAATCAAAGAATCAGCGTGCCCAATAGCAGCCCCTAGTGCTAACGCTTCCGGAAAGATAAGCCCTACAACTGCTAAGCATGTCCAAATATCACTCGGCAGCAGGATCCCCTATATTGTTAATGGAGGATCATGCTCTATTGGTTTAGAATCCACAGTTATTGATTTATCAGATAAAAATCCAACACTATTACGATTAGGCGGCATAACATTGGACCAACTTAATGCAATTATAGGCCCCATTTCATTCTGCGATAATGAGAATACGGTTTTATCTCCAGGCATGCTTAATCGCCATTATGCTCCAGATACCCACATCCGTTTAAATGCTACAAAATTTTCCAAAACTGAGAGCGTGCTTGGATTTGGACCTGGCGCACCCAAATCGGCCTTCAACCTTAGCTCCACGGGGAATTTAATTGAGGCTGCGGCTAATCTATTTAATCTTATGCACCAATTAAACAAACCTGGCGCGCAACCGATCGCTGTTATGCCAATTCCAGAAGTAGGGTTAGGGCTGGCAATTAACGATCGCTTGCGCCGATCTGCTGCGAGTTAATGATCAAATCATGCCTTTACCTAAGAAAATAAAAAATCAATTAGCAAAAATTGTGGGGCCAAATGGCCTCATCTATGAGCCAGATAAAATGATGCCTTATCTCCATGAAGAGAGGGGTCTAGCAAAAGGGATGGCCGATATAGTACTGCGCCCGAACAATGTTCAGGAAGTGTCATCTATTGTACAACTATGTGCAAAGGAAAAAATACCAATAGTGCCGGTGGGTGGTTGCACAGGTCTGGTTGGTGGCACCTTAGCTAATGGCGGCGTGATTTTAGCTACTGATCGCCTTAATACAATTATTCAAGTAGATCCACTTAACAACACAATAACTGTAGAATCTGGTTGTATTTTAGCTAATTTACAAGCTGCGGCACTAGAAAAAGAATGCCTGTTTCCGTTAAGTTTAGGGGCTGAAGGAAGCTGCCAAATTGGTGGCAATTTATCAACAAATGCAGGAGGTGTTAGCGTTCTAAAATACGGCAATACACGGGACTTAGTTCTAGGTTTAGAAGTTGTTCTGCCAAACGGTGATGTCTGGAGCGAATTAAATGCACTACGCAAAGACAATACAGGATATGATTTAAAACAAATTTTTGTTGGTGCCGAGGGTACACTGGGCATTATTACTAAAGCTGTATTAAAGCTTTTTCCTGCACCAAAAGTCTCTACGACTGTCTTAGTAGCCTTACCAAAAATTGACGCCATTTTAGGCTTATTTGACCAAACCAGGGAGTTATGCGGCGACCGATTAACAGCGTTTGAACTAATATCAAGAATGGCGATCGAACTTGGGAGCACCCACATTCCCGGAATTATTGACCCTTTTAAGACACCATACCCCTACTATGCACTTATTGAGCTGACATCAGCTCAGAAAAAAGATAACTTACGCGACAATATTGAAGAGATTTTAGCGCATGCCCTTGAAAAGGGTATTATCATCGATGCTGTGTTTGCGGACAGCGAGGCACAACGAAGAGAGCTTTGGCGAATTCGAGAAGAAATACCTGCTGCACAGTCTCGGGAAGGAGGAAGTATTAAGCATGATATTTCCGTCCCTGTTTCTAGTACAGTGGAATTTATTATAGAGGCCTCAGAACGCGTGTTAAAAGCACTTCCTGGCATTCGGCCATGCCCCTTTGGGCACATTGGAGATGGGAATATACATTATAATTTAACACAACCCATCGGCATGGTAAAAAAAGATTTTTTGCTACAATCAGCTAAAATCAATCGTATAGTTCACGATTTAGTGGTAGAAATGGGAGGTAGTATCAGCGCTGAACACGGGATTGGTTCTTTTAAACGGGAAGAATTAGCTCATTATTCCTCACCAGCAAAAATTTCACTAATCCGAACCATTAAGAATGCCATTGATCCTGATAATATAATGAACCCCGGTAAAATAATCTAAAAAATTGCTGCAATTATCTATAGATATAGACGTAACCAATAATTAAAAATTTTAAAAAACTTTGCATATTAAATTTCAGAATATATTCTTATGACATTTAAAGTGCTCACAACAACTGAACGGATTGATGATAATTATTTGAGGTGACTATAAGTAGTTTTTAAAGAATAGATTATTAGCTGTAATACTATAAGCAAGATTAGTTATATTCTATTACTAATACAGAACTATTATAAAAACACTCCAAACCACTGTTGTTGGTTGATTCTATAATTTAAATTTCACTATAAGATGAGTTCCTAAAACTTCAGACTATAGGCTCCCGTGGAGTAGCCATAACTTGAACCAGATAAATAAGTATATAACGCGGCAGCTAATTATTGCGACGCTAGTCGTTGGATCAGTCATGACAGGAGTTATGTGGCTTTTTATCGCAGTGCGTGCAGTCGAACATATTATAAATCGAGGCGTATCGGTGAAAATATTTTTGCATTTAAGCATACTGCAAATACCAAATTTTATTGTCCATATAATTCCCTTTGCCGTTTTCATAGCAACACTTTTCGTATATAGCCGACTTAATTCAGACCGAGAAATTATTGTTTTACAAGCAGCCGGCGTCAGCCCTTTATCACTTGCAAAACCCGCGCTTACAATTGCTTGTCTTGCGGTACTCATTGGATACTGTATGACACTTTACGTTACGCCCAAATCCTATCAAAGCTTTCGTAATCTCCAATGGGATATCAGATATAGCTTTGCGCATGTGTTATTAAAAGAAGGCGTATTTAACGCTATATCAGATAAGTTAACAATATTTATAAGAGAGAGGAAGGGTCAATCAGAACTACGTGGCATCCTCTACCACGACACTACAAAAACAGATAAGCCAGTCACGATAATAGCTAAACGAGGCCTATTAACAAAGAATTCTGATGGAGCACGTGTCACCGTATTTGAAGGGAATAGACAGGAAATCCAGGCAAAAAATAATAATCTCTCAATATTATATTTTGACAGATACACCATAGACTTAAGCGGCATTACGCCCAAACCCAGTAGTCGCTTCCGAGAAGCACGCGAACGCATGGTCGACGAATTATTAAACCTAAAGGTTCAGGATGTTGGGAATCCACGGGATTTTGGCAAATTTAAAGCGGAAGCACACCAACGTCTAACTGCGCCAATTAATACTCTAGTATTCACTCTTATTGCACTTATCTGCCTTTTACTCGGTGATTTTTCACGACGAGGACAAGCTAAACGCATCATACTTGCTTCAGTTATTTTTTTCACCGTCTGGGTGGGCAATTTGGGGATAATTAACCTTAGCGCAAAAAATCTTCACGTTATTCCTCTCATATACGTATTTGCGCTGACCCCCATTTTAGTCATGTTACCACTTTTATTTTTGAACCCACGGTTCAAAAAAAGGAAAGAATAAATGCGCTTATCTCTAATACTAACACGTTATATTGCAAAAAATTTTATGCGCAGTTTTTTAACTATTTTTATTATTTTTCTTACAATTATTTTTCTTATCGATATTGTAGAATTACTTCGTAGAGCTTCAAACAATGATAACGTTGGTCTCGGTTTGGTTATAAAAATGGGCCTTATGAAGCTACCATTTATGGCTCAACAAATTTTTCCTTTTGCTGTTTTATTTGGCGGAATGGCATCGTTCTGGAGGCTAACTCGAAGCAGTGAATTAGTCGTGACGAGATCCGCTGGTGTATCTGCTTGGCAATTTTTAATGCCTGTAATCCTAGTTTCTTTTCTCTTAGGCCTTTTTCAAATTTCAGCATTTAATCCCCTTGCATCAGCAATGTTATCTAAATATGACAGGCTCAATGCAATCTACTTTAAAGGCCAATCTAACTTATTAGCTGTATCAAAAAATGGTCTTTGGTTAAGACAGTCCACTGGGGAAAATCAGTCAGTTATCCATGCACCCTACATCACTATAATAAACAATAAAATCTCTCTGTCGCATGTATCAATTTTCATGTATGAAGGTAGTGATAAGTTTGTAGCACGTATTGATGCTGAAGAAGGTAGTCTTATTAGAGGGTTTTGGCGTCTGCAGAATGCTACAATTAATGTAAAAGATAAAAAACCAATATTTATAAAAGAACACCGGATGGAAACAGACATCACATTGAACAAAATTCACGAAAGCTTCTCTCCTCCTGAAACAATGTCATTTTGGAATCTTCCAGGTTTTATAAATAACTTGGAGAAGTCAGGGTTTTCAGCTGTACGCCATCGGCTTTATTGGCATTCATTATTATCGGCACCTCTTCTACTTTGCTCAATGGTTTTAATTGCCGCAACGTTCACACTTAGACAATCGCGTCGTAGCAGTGCTAACAACATTATTATCGGTGGTGTTTTTACTGGATTTCTTCTATTTTTTCTATCGGATGTAGTTTTTGCACTTGGATTACGTGAGAGTATTCCAGTTGTACTAGCGGCGTGGACCCCTTCAGGAATTGCATTACTGTTGGGCCTTTCAATGGTTTTTCATCTGGAAGACGGTTAAGCAATGCCACAAGAAATTAAAAAGAACCCTGGGCATACGTGCATTCAATTGTTCTTAATCCTTTCTCTAATTATTTGTTTTGGTACTTTTAAAGAAGGTCTTGCCAAAAACAATCCTCAACTCAAGAATAAACCTCTAGCCTTCACATCGGATGAAGTGATCCACGACAAAGAACTCGGGGTTATTAAAGCTTCGGGAAACGTTGAAATATTCAACAACAAACAGGTCTTATTGGCTGATAGAATTTCTTATAACCAACGTCAAGATATGGTGACAGCCTCTGGTAATGTAAGTCTTCTAGATTCTGCCGGACACGTGTTATTCGCGGAATATATGGAACTTAGTGGTAATTTTAAAACTGCCTTTATTCAAAATATTAAAATTCGTCTATCCGATAATGCCAGAATTGTAGCCAGTAATGCTGAGCGTTACGATGGAAACTCTACAGAAATGAAAAATGCTGTTTATTCACCCTGCACCACCTGCGCCAGTATGCCGGATCAACCTCCATTATGGCAGCTTAAGGCAAAAAAAATTATACATAACCAAAAGCAGCAAGAACTGGAATATTATGACGTATGGATGGAATTGGTCGGTTTACCCCTTTTCTATACACCTTACTTCTGGCATCCAGATCCAACGGTCAAAAGAAGATCAGGGTTCTTAGCACCAAGTACAGGTGGAACAACATACTTAGGTACAACCGTTACTACGCCATATTTTTATGCAATTTCACCGAGCAGAGATCTTACTATCTCGCCTACAGTTGCGACTAGGGAACGGTTTCTCGTGTCTGGAGTTTATAGGGACAGGTATACTAATGGTGCAATAGATTTTGGTGGCAGCCTAGCATATAACTCAAATAACAAGATAAGAGGACATATTAAGAGTGATGTACGATTTGATTTAGATGACGAATGGCGATTAGGCCTTGATGTAAACAGGTCAACAGATGATACATATCTGCGGAGTTATGGCATTCCAACGTCTCGTGTGCTGACAACAAAAGCTTATACCGAGGGCTTTAGTCAGCGAAATTATTTAGCAGCAGAGGCTTATTCATTTCAGGGTACAGCAATTGAAGATGATCGGGATCAATCTCCATTAGTTTTACCTGTGGTAACATTCAATCACCAAAGTGAAATAGGACGATTAGGATCAAGTAATAATTTTAACGCCAGCTCAATTATGCTGACCCGAAAAAATGGTAATAATACGCGACGTATTTCGGTTGATGGTGGCTGGCACCTACCACTCATTGGACGGAGAGGTGACATCACTAAAGTTTCGGTGACTGCGCGCGGCGACCTATACCAAGTTAGAAACCTAACTCTCGACAAAAGGAAAGGCAAATATTCTGGTTTTTCTAGCCGCTTTCGCCCGCAAATCAAGGTTGGCTGGCGATTTCCACTTGCACGCCAACATGGTAAAATTAGTCAGACATTAGAACCTATAGCATCTACGATCATTAGCCCTTACGGCGGGAACTTTGCGAAAATACCAAATGAAGATAGTATCAGCATGGAGTTTGATGACACAAATTTGTTCAGTGATAATGTATTTACTGGGCGCGATAGGGTTGAAGGAGGCCCGCGCATAAAATATGGCCTCAAATGGGGTTTAATTGGGTCGAAAGGTGGGTATACAACTGCATTTTTAGGACAGCGCTACCGTCCAAAAGACGACAATACATTTGTTGAAGGATCTGGGCTAGAGGGACTGTTGTCCGATTTTGTTGGGCGAGTAAATGTATCCCCCGGAAATCACCTCAATCTAGGTTACCGAACGCGTCTTGATAAGGATAATTTTTCTTTTAAGCGAAATGAGTTACAACTTACGGTTGGACCACCCGCTCTCAAACTCGGGTTGGATTATATATTTTTTGAATCTCAGAGTGATACTGATTTTTCCGGACGCGAAGAAGTATCCAGCAATATTTCAGCTAAACTAAATAGATTTTGGTACACTAGTATTGCAACCCGCTATGACTTAGCAGGTGACGGTGATTTACGCAATTTAGGTGTTAACTTAACTTATGATTGCGAGTGTTTTAAGATTACCACCAGTTTCACTAGACAATTTTACAAAGATCGAGATGTGCGCCCTGGTGATACTATTTTGGTTAAATTTAACTTTAAAACTTTAGGGGATATACAAACGGGCCTTAACTCCGCTAATAAATAAAATTCAATAGAGACCAAAGGTATACGCATACGTTATGATAAAAAAGATTAATAAATTTTATACCGCTTACTTGGGGAAAATAATTTTTCCAAAAAAAAGATTATTATTCGTAACGTTATTATTTTTTTCCATGATCACTCCGTTAATTCCTGTTTCAGCTCAGTTGTATAATACCAAACAACAAGGTATCGTTGCCGTTGTTAATACAGATATTATCTCTCAATTTGATTTTATTGATCGCATTAAACTAGTTATTTTTACATCACGGCTACCTAACGATAAAAAAACTATTAAACGAATTTCTCCACAAATTTTGCGGGGACTTATAACCGATCAACTTAAATTACAAAAAACTAAAAAATTAGGCATCAAGGTCGGACAAAAAGAATTGAAAGCCGCAATAACCAAAATAGAGAGAGTGAATGGTTTGGTTAAAGGTGGAATGCGAATATTAATGAAAGAAAAAGGTATCAATTTTCGTTCGTTTGAACGCCAAATTGAAATCCAAACAGCATGGCGAAAAGCTGTTGTTAAAAAAGTTCTCTCTACCAAAAAAATTAATGATGAAGCCGTGGACAGCGCTATTACTGCAATTGAATTAAATAAAGGAAAACCAGAATACAACGTTGGTGAAATATTCTTCTCATTTGAACCCAGTAAATCAACAGTGGAAACCGGTCAAATTGCTATGCGTTTGTATTCTCAATTAAAACAGGGAGCTAATTTTTCTGCATTGGCTCGCGCCTTTTCGCAAAGCGTATCTGCAGCCAATGGCGGTAAACTAGGTTGGGTTAGACATGACCAGGTTGAAAAAAATTTATCAAATACCATGACCCTAATGGAGAAAAATACTATTTCTAAACCATTCAAAGGAGAAGGTGGGTATTATATTTTGAAGCTTTTTGATAAACGCCTATCCTCTGGAGTTCCCAGTGAAAAAATAAAAATTACCCTTCAACAATTATTTATTCCATTCCCAGAAAATTCTAGAATTGAACAAATAACTGATGTTGAAGAACGAGCGGAAAATATTTCCTCAAACGTAAAAACTTGCTCAAATTTTAATAAAAAAGGAAAAGAGCTCGGATCAAAACAATCGGGTGAACTGAAAGTTGAGGATATTTTACAGCTACCAAGCAATATACGCAATATAGTCCAAAAAATCGAATTGTCCAAAGCAAGCAAACCAATCAGAACTAGGACTGGTATTTTAATAATTATGGTCTGTAAAAGAAATGGTGGCGGCACTGCAAAGGATTTGCGAGCTCAAATCAAGAGTGTGCTACTACAACAGCATGCAGTTGTAGCTGACAGGCGTATGTTGCGGGATATTAGACGCATTGCTTTCTTGGATATCAGACAATGATAAAACCTGGCCTCCCTACAGTTTTGACCATGGGTGAGCCAAGTGGTATCGGTGGCGAAATAGCGGTAAAAGCATGGCTTTCAACACATAACGAGCCGCAGCCATTTTGTATAATCGACTCCCCCGCTAGACTTAAGAAGATTTGTAACTCTCTATCATTAAATACCAACATTACCGAAATTTCAAATATAGAAGAAACCGCTAACGTATTTAACAAAGCTCTGCCAGTTTTACCTTTAAAATTGCCTAAGGACGCTATCCCGGGGGAGTTAAACACCTCAAATAGTCCAGCCGTGATATTGGCAATTAAACAAGCCGTAAAATTAGTTCAAATGGGTAAAGCCAATGCCATGGTCACAAACCCTATACATAAGAATATATTATATGAATCTGGCTTCTCCTATCCTGGACATACAGAATATTTAGCGTCATTAGCCAATGTTAAGACTGAACCAGTGATGATGCTGGTATCGGACCGCTTACGTGTTATTCCGGTGACTCGTCATGTCAGTATGAGGGATGCCATAAATAACCTAACTTCAGAACTAATAGTTGAAACAGCTATCATTGCAGATAAAGCATTACGGCAGGATTTTGGAATTTCTAATCCCAGAATAGCAATTGCTGGACTCAATCCTCACGCCGGTGAGGGTGGAGTAATGGGGAATGAAGAAAAAACTTGTATTGAACCTGCTATCCACATATTAGCAGAAAAAGGTTTATCAGTAACTGGCCCTAAACCTCCAGATACTCTATTCCACCGTCAAGCTCGTACAACTTATGATGTTGTGCTATGTATGTATCATGATCAAGCCCTTATTCCAATAAAGACTTTAGATTTTGAAACTGCTGTAAATGTAACTTTGGGCTTACCGTTTATCCGAACATCACCAGACCACGGAACAGCACTAGATATTGCTGGGAAGGGATTTGCCAATGAAAAAAGCTTAATTTCTGCTCTTAAAATGGCTAATAAGATGGCATATAATAGGTCAATAACTACTCAAAAATAATGATTAAGAAAGATAAAATAAAGCCTTTGCGTGAGATTCTTGTCAATTCTAATTTGAATGCAAGAAAATCTCTGGGTCAGCATTTTCTATTTGACCAAAATCTAACCGATAGAATAGCACGGGTAGCTAGTGACAATACAAATGACCTCTCAGAATATACAGTGATTGAAATAGGGCCGGGTCCCGGTGGGTTAACCCGGTCGTTATTAGATCACAAACCCAAACAACTTTATGTGATAGAACGCGACCCACGATGCATTGAATTTCTAAAACAACTACACGAAGTCCATACTAATAAATTGACCATTATAATGGGTGATGCTTTAAAATTTAATATCTCAAGTATAGGACAGGCACCTCGTCGAATCATAGCAAACTTACCCTACAATATCTCAACAGCACTTTTAATAAAATGGCTGCGGCAGATTAAACATATAGAACAGATGACTTTAATGTTTCAAACAGAAGTCGTTGATAGAATAGTTGCACAGCCTTCACGCAAATCGTACGGCAGGCTCAGTGTTATTACCCAATGGCTTTGTGAGCCTAAGTTAGAGTTTCATATAGATAAACGTGCTTTCGTTCCGCCGCCTAAGGTAGGTTCCAGCCTTCTTACTTTAAAGCCTCGGCCCTCTCCACTTCACCCTGCTCAATTTGAATATTTGGAAAAAATAACAGCAGTAGCATTTGGACAACGGCGAAAAATGTTACGTTCTTCGCTAAAACCACTAGATATTGATCTTCCCGCTCTGGGTATTGATCCAACAGCGCGGCCTGAAAACTTATCCATCGAGGAATTCTGCCTATTGGCCCAAGTTATTGAAAGGCGCTCTCTAGGTTAACTTAATTAGGTGCCCTCAAATTTTGAACAAACTCATGCAAACCAATTTGGCGCTCAATACTAATACGTTCCGCCGCCAAAATTTTTTCTACACACTGGACGCTCGTCTCGATATCTTCATTAATAATGACGTATTTATATTCTCGATAGTGGCTCATTTCATCAGATGCTTTAGCCATACGCTGTTGCACTATTTCTTCAGTATCCTGAGCCCGCGTTCGGAGACGACTTTCGAGTTCTTTCGTATTCGGGGGCAATATAAACACACTGACTAAATCTTTTTTTGCATTTTCATTATCCGCCAACTGCTGTGTACCCTGCCAGTCAATATCAAATAAAATATCTTGCCCATTTAACAATGCATCTTCAACTGGTATTTTGGGCGTGCCATAGAGATTATCAAAGACATTAGCATATTCTAATAACTCACCACGACCAGCCATCAGGTTGAACTTTGTCTCATCAACAAAGTAATAGTCTTCGCCATCTCGTTCACCTGGCCTCATTGGGCGGGTAGTCGCAGAAATAGACATTGTTAGATTTGCATCACGTTCTAACATTGCACGAGAAATAGTTGTCTTCCCAGCTCCCGAAGGAGAAGATAAAACAAGCATCAGACCACGCCGCGAAAAAGAAGTGTTATCATTATTCAATATTTTGGACCTGCTCGCGATATTGTTCAATTACAGCTTTTAACTCAAGTCCTATTTTTGATAGACTTATATCAGATGCTTTGGAACATAGTGTATTTACTTCTCTATTAAATTCCTGGCAAAGAAAATCAAGTTTTCGGCCGATGATGCCACCTTCTTCCATAAGCACTTTCGCTGATTCTACGTGAGATTTCAGCCTGTCTAATTCCTCTCTAACATCTGCTTTAATCATAAAAATTGCAGCTTCTTGCGCTAATCGCTCATCTGGCAGACGCGGAAGGGCCTCTAATAACTCTTCGATTTGGTGATTGAGCCTTTTGCGAATATTAGCAGGTTGCAAAGCTACAATTTTTTCAGCCTGTTCACAAAGCTTGTCTATTTTTTTTAGCTGATTAAATAATACCATAGCAATTCGTCTCCCTTCTTCAATACGGCTTTGAAATAACGCAGAAAGGGCAGAATCAAGGCTTAGCAATATTTCTTTTTCAAGAATCGGATAATCTGAGCTATATTCATTCTCGGATAAAGGTTCTATAACCCCACGAACAGCAAAAATTCCATCAAGTCTTGGTTTCTCAAATCCTTTTAGATTGGATTGCAACTCTTCCGCCGTCTCAATAAGTTGATTGAGCAAAGTACGGTTTATCTTGTATTGATTTTGATGTGGTTTCTCTTGGATAGTCAAATTTAGATTTAGATTTCCGCGCTTAAATACCTTTCCACCGGCTAACCTTGCTAAGGGGTCAAGTTTTTCATAGCCTTGTGGAAGACGACATCTGATATCTAGTCCCTTCCCATTTACACTTTTAACTTCCCAAGTCCAGCTACAGTCACTCATAATCCCGTTACTACTGCCGAACCCAGTCATACTAGAGATTTTAGATAAAGTCGTTTCATTTCTATTATTCATGTATATTAAATAGCATATTCTTTTTGATATGCCATTGTAAAATATAAGATGGGTCGATTAACCCAAAATAAAAAAATTTACACAAAAGGGCCCAAGTAAAAAAATTTAAAGCTATTTTAATTAGCGGTGCATCTAGTGCTATTTGAAAAGCCTTAGCTAACAACTTTGCAGGGCCAGGGATTTTTATAGCAACATCTGGACGTAAGTAATCCTATTTACACACAATATCTAAACAATGCTAATCTAAAGGAGCGATGGTTGTTTTAAAAATAATTGACGTGATAAATCAGACGGCTAAGGAAAATCGGATTGAAACTATTGATAACACCCAACCATGAGATCTTGTCATAGCTAATGCTGGTGTCTCTATAAATACTTCTAGCGAGTTAAAAATTTAACTACGCGGCATTATGGATATTGATATGTCTGTTGTTTTAAACACAATTAAACCTATTTTACTGCGAATAGTCTAGCAGCGAACAGGCACAATAGCTTTAATTAGTTGGCTTGCGGGGTTCCATGTTATGCTAAGCGTACTTGAATAGGGTGGCTAGTAAAGCTTGGGTGTAATTCTACGGTCAGGGGGACTACGAAGCAACTTTTCCCCAACGGGCATCAGACTATCTGTTATCTATACCAAATTTGTTGAAAGTCCCATCACTCAACAAAACACGTTCTTCATGACCTTCCTTATGGACACCCAAAAGGTATAAATATTATTCTAAGTTGATTAGAAAAAAATAAGGCGCAAATAGCTCTCGCTTTCCCGTTATATGTACTTGTTTCATTTTTATGTCTACTTATTAATCGTTTAAATAGCAGGTTTGCGAATTACTCCCTAATAAAAGAGTGAATTATATTTTACTCAATTCTATTTAAGCAGGTAAAATATAACAAAACCTGGTGTTTTTTAATCTCATTTAATCAAATGGCGCCATTTTGCAACGTTCTTATTATGGTCAGCTAAATTTTTTGCAAAAATATGACCTCCCTTCCCATCTGCAACAAAGTAAAGCTCGTCAGTATTTATTGGGTTCATCACAGCTTGTATTGCGGCTAGGCCAGGATTGGTAATAGGCCCCGGGGGTAAACCTTTGATATAGTATGTGTTATATGGGCTCCGCGTGTTAAGATCACCCCTGGTTAAAGCACGTTCTAATTTTAATTGCCCTTTTGTTATAGAAAAAATAACCGTTGGATCTGACTGCAGCTTCATATTACGCCGTAAACGATTCATAAAAACTCCAGCTATACGAGCACGTTCTGCCGAACGTCCTGTTTCTTTTTCAACGATAGATGCCAGTATAATTGCATCTTTAATACTAAATATTGGCAATTTAAGCGTTCGATTCTGCCACGATTTAGCAAGTACTCCTCTCATCCCAACAAGCATCCGTCTTACTATAGTACTCCTATTATCCCCATAGGAAAAATAATAAGTTTCTGGTAAAAGTTTACCTTCACTCAAGGGCATTATAGCCTTCCCAGTCAATCCATCAGTTTTATTTAATACCTCAAGAATTTGTTTGTTAGTGAGACCTTCAGCGACCGTCAGTCGACGAACAACCTGCTTGCCCTTTTGTAGTATATTCATAACAGCACGAGGGCTTACATGTTTAGAGAAAGAGAATTCCCCAGCTTTCAAACTCTTACCAGCGCCAACAGTTCTAGCACTAATACTAAACACAAGGGGAATTTTAATTATATTGTGACGGCCGAGTATTACTGCAATGCGTTCAATTCCAACGCCCCGAGGGATTACAATAGTTTTTTCAGTTGGCAGAGGGCCCGGCAAAACAAACTGGCCATACCCCCAAGCACAAAGAATTAAAAATACCAAAAAAATGAGTGCACATAAAACAATTAACCATCGCATAATTTATACTATAAAAGGTTCATAAAAATTCGGAAATTACTAGACTAGCATTTGTGCCGCCAAATCCAAAAGAATTAGACAACACATTCCGGACCCGGCGCTCCTGAGAAACGTTTGGAACTAAATTAAGGTTAAAGCCTTCCGAAGGATTGTCCAGGTTTAAAGTAGGCGGAATAACATTATCATTAATAGCTAACACTGAAAAAATAGCCTCTACGGCACCTGCAGCCCCTAATAAATGTCCGATTGCCGATTTTGTTGATGACATCGCTATTCCATCAACTGCACTCCTAAAAAGACGTTTTACCGCACTAATTTCAATTGCATCACCTAACTGCGTCGAGGTGCCATGGGCATTTACATAGTCAATATCTGATGGGTTTAACGCGGCACGTTTGAGCGCTGCCACCATCGACCTATATGCTCCATTGCCATCTTCTGCTGGAGCTGTAATATGATGCGCATCTCCCGACATACCGTAACCAACAATTTCTGCATAAATTTTTGCGCCACGTTTTTTTGCATGCTCAAGCTCTTCAAGAACCATAACTCCCGCTCCTTCTCCAATGACAAAGCCATCACGATGCATATCCCATGGCCGGGAAGCCTTATCCGGAGCCTCGTTAAAAGATGTGGAAAGCGCCTTAGCTTGCGCAAAACCGTGAACTCCAAGTTTACAAATTGCAGCCTCTGCTCCACCGGCTATCATAACTTCAGCATCTTCCCACATAATCATCCTAGCCGCATCACCAATAGCATGGGCACCCGAAGAACAAGCCGTTACAACCGCATGGTTAGGTCCTTTAAAACCATGCTTTATAGCAACATTTCCAGACACAAGGTTAATTAAACTTGAGGGTATAAAAAATGGGCTAAGGCGACGAAGATTACCACCCGAAATTAAAGATGCACTTTTTTCAATTGCAGGCAAACCACCAATACCGGAACCAATAAGAACGCCTGTCCTCTCACAGCTTTCGTCATTTTGCGGAACCCAATCAGCATCTGCAATCGCAAAATCAGCAGCCACTATACCATATTGAATAAAAGTATCCATCCTCCGTTGTTCTTTGCTAGATATAAAATCATCAACATTGAAACTACCTTCAACGCCCATATCCCTGGGTACTTCTCCTGCTATTCGAGAAGACAATTCGGTGGCATCGAAGGATGTTATTGAACCAATACCCGACTCACCTTCAATCAACCTATTCCAAGTCAAATCATTCCCACAAGCAAGTGGGGTAACAAGACCAATACCAGTAACAACCACACGTCTCATATTGATTCGCGATACTTTTATTAATCAGGATTTAAATATTCATGGTCCAACCTACATTCTGAAATATAGGTCCTAATGAGCCTGAATTGATTTCATCATCATATTTGTGTCGAAAGAAAATCAACAGCATCTTTGACAGTTAGGATTTTTTCAGCTGCATCATCTGGTATTTCGCAACCAAACTCTTCTTCGAACGCCATAACGAGTTCTACAGTATCTAGGCTATCGGCACCGAGATCATCAATAAAACTTGCAGTATCAGTCACTTTATCAACATCTACACCCAAGTGTTCGACAATTATATCTTTTACGCGGTTAGCAACATCACTCATTTTATTTTACCTCACTAACTGAATACCATCGCTGGGAACCGCCAGATAACCCAGCGGAAAGTTCCACAACGACTATGAAAGTCATATTTACTTTAAAAATTTCACGGCTTCGTAACATACTTTAATTTATATTACCATACCCACTTTAAGTCATGGCAATTTTTTAGATAAAAAAATTTAATTAAATCATTGCCATACCTCCATTTACGTGAAGAGTTTGCCCCGTCACATAACTCGCCTCATCACTAGCGAGAAAGACAACACTTGCGGCTACATCTTTAACATGGCCCAAACGTCCCGTTGGTATGGCTCCCAATAATTTATCCTGCTGTTTCTCAGTTAAAGCGCTAGTCATGGCAGTCACAATAAATCCTGGAGCGACACAATTAACCGTTATTCCGCGCGACGCGACTTCCTGTGCCAACGATTTTGACATGCCAATAATTCCAGACTTGGACGCTGCATAATTTGCTTGTCCAGCATTACCAGTAACACCAACAATTGAAGTTATATTAATTATACGACCAAACCGCTGCTTCATCATTCCACGCAGACAAGCTTTTGATAGATGAAAGCCTGCTGTTAAATTAACACCCAGCACCATGTCCCAATCTTCATCCTTCATTCGCATAACTAAATTGTCACGGCTTAAGCCAGCATTATTTACCAAAATATCAACGCCACCTATAAGATCATCACACTTTTTTACTAATTGCTGAGCCCCTTTTAAATTTGACAGATCACAAGTAATAACATGAGCACGTTCACCTAATTTATCGGCAAGACTTTGCAACACATCTAATCGGGTCCCAGAAAGAACAACAGTAGCCCCTTGGCTATGCAGATCCTCTGCAATTGCGCCGCCAATACCGCCAGAAGCTCCGGTGACAAGTACTCTTTTCTCAGCTAGATCAAACATAAGTAACTCCGCAATTTTATTGTAATTAAAGTAAACCTAAAAAATCGTCAATATCATTTGGCCTTTGAATAGAAATGCTTTTAAGTTCACGATCGATCCGTCGTGTCAATCCCGTTAATACTTTACCTGCGCCAACTTCGACAAGAGTATTAACACCTCTGTCTTTCATGAATAATACAGACTCCCTCCAACGAACCCGCGCAGTCACTTGCTGGACCAAAAGCTGGCGAATCTCATTTGGAGCTGTTTTTTCTTTTGCAGTAACATTAGTAACTAACGGGATGATGGGTTTATCAATAATCATATCCGCCAACTCTCTATCCATAACATCAGCCACAGAGGCCATCATTGCACAATGAAATGGGGCGCTTACTGGGAGTAATATACAGCGCTTAGCGCCTTTTTTTGTGGCTATTTCAACTGCCCGAGTTACCGCTGATGTAGTGCCACTAATGACTATCTGACCAACTGCGTTATCATTCGCTATTGAACAAACTTCACCTTGCCCTGCCTCTGCTGCAACCGATACTACGAAGTCCATATCAACGCCCAGAATCGCAGCCATAGCGCCATAACCAACAGGCACTGCCTCTTGCATGGCTTCCCCTCTGATTTTAAGAATACGAGCAGCAGCAACGATACCAAAGGATTTTACAGCCGCTAAAGCTGAATATTCGCCCAACGAATGACCCGCAACAAAACTTGCTACTTTAGCAATCTCCAGCCCACCTTCTTTTTCCATAATACGCATAATAGCCATGCTTACAGCCATCAAAGCGGGTTGAGCGTTAGCCGTTAGCGTTAGATCATCAATCGGCCCTTCAAACATAATTTTTGAAAGGTTTTGACCTAACGCTTCATCAATTTCTTGAAATACCTGCCTCGCAACAGGGAAAGTTTTGGCTAATTCTTGGCCCATACCAACGAATTGCGACCCCTGACCCGGAAATACAAATGCTACATTCATTGTTTATCCCAATATATTCTAATTTGCAGTGTATCTGCATACTTTTGATTAATCTATAAATTTTTGTTATTGAGTAATTGATAAAGAAAGCATAATAAGTGTCAAGATCTGTATCAATTTCAGACAAAAAAAAGATATTATTTGAGCCAACTCGGGTGCTTGCACTCATAAAAATTATCTGTATAGTCCGGGTTCAAATTTCCTTGCCAGTTTTGAAACTGGCTATGCCTGTTTAACAATTTTTTTTCGGGCTGAGACAAGCCCAAAGGATACAGTATGTCTTTATACGAAAGCGTAATAATAATACGGCAAGAAACGTCGCCCCAACAGGTGGAAGTTTTAGCTGACACCTATCAAGATGTTATCAAGGAAAATGGTGGAAGTATAAAAAAACGCGAGAATTGGGGTCTTCGCTCTCTCGCTTATAAAATTAAAAAAAATAGAAAAGGTCATTATATTCTTTTTAATATTGATGCACCATCGGCTGCTGTTCATGAAATGGAACGCTTGATGAGTTTAAACGAAGATATTCTCCGTTATCTAACTCTGAGAGTCGATGAATTTGAAGAAGGCCCGTCTATTCCGGCCCAAAACGTAGCTCGCAACGAACGGTCATCTTCTAGTTATAATAGTGAAAAAACTGAAAAAGAAACTAGTTCTGAAAAAACGACGGATCCAAAAATAGTAAATAAATTAGAAAAAGACATAGAAAAAAACACGGAAAAAGAATTACCGGCTAACTCAGAAAAAGAAATAGTAAACGAGAATTCAGCTGAAGGAGAAAAATAATGTCTGATTTTGATAGTCGTACTTCATCAGAGAGTCGGTCAAAAGGTAGCGAAGATGGAGAAAGGCGGCCATTTTTTCGCCGACGTAAAACTTGTCCGTTTTCAGGATCGAACGCTGCAAAAATTGATTATAAAGACACCAAAACACTAACCCGCTATATTTCTGAACGCGGTAAGATTGTTCCAAGCCGTATTACGGCTGTTTCTGCAAAGAAACAACGCGAACTTGCTCGGGCAATAAAACGTGCACGTTTTCTTGCGTTAATCCCATACGTCTCTCAATAAAAACAGCACTCTTCTGCCACTGATTTTAAATAAAATACTGACAAGGTAGCGGAGATTGGAGTAAAACGGGATGCACCTATAATGCCTAGGAGTACTATCATTGCTATTGGTGCTGGCCTAGTTAGCTCTTTACTCTCCTTGGCGGCAGTTGGTTCCGGTTTAGGCCTACTTTTGGCTTACTTTGCTCTATTACCAATCCTATTAATAGGTTTAAGCCAAGACCGGAGAGCGGCGACATTCGCGATTTTATTTGGCGTGTTCGGTGTTGTACTTCTAACTAATATTTATCAAGGAATGGTATATAGCATCTCTATTGCGTTTCCAGCTTGGCTGATAATTTCAACTTCTTTAACTCCTAAAATAAAGGATAAAACCTCGCTTGTAGAAGTCCCTATAGGCGAAATACTCTCACGCTTAGCTTTTTTAGGTGGAATTGTTTTAATTATAAGTGCACTTATATTTTCTGATAAACCGGATAACCTGTCACAGAGTATTGAGGTTCTGCTATACAAATTAATCCAGAATAACCACCCTGATTTGAATATAACAGCAAATCACCGCCTTTTGGTTACCGGCACGGTACCTTTGTTTCCAACAATTGTATTCTCATCTTGGTTATTAATGATAATAGTAAGCACTATGGTTGCTCAATCTATATTGATTAAAGCAAAAGCTAACCTCAGACCAGCATTTCAATATTCAAAAATTACAGCACCTGAATGGATTTATTGGGCATTTGCCACTTCAGGAATATTTACACTAATTGGCCCGGATAACTTTGAATATGTAAGCCGCAATCTAACAGCAATTTTATTAATCCCATTTTTATTTATAGGTTTAGGCGTAATACATACTGTTGCCCGCACGTTTCGTTCTCCAACCATAGTCTTGATCCCACTCTACTTTTTTATAGTTATTTCAAGCTGGTCAACTATTATTACAGTACTAATAGGCTTCTTTGAAACATGGGCTAATTTCAGACAAAAATTTAAATCAAATGCTCCAGGAGACGACTCAACCACAGAGTGAACTGCAATATAGTGATGTATTAAGGTGTCAATTTATTAGCATAATAAACCGCAAATAATGACGACAACGTGTGCTTTTAATAATATCCGCTAGTGGGTGTAAAGCGGATATCAAATTTCCTCTATATCTGCTAGATAGCTAAGATTTTAAATTTTAATTGTCTTCTGATTCCCATAAGCTACTTTGACTTGTTAACACTAAATTGCTGTCAAACCTGGCGGGGAGGAGGAGTATAAACCATTAAAAACGAGTCTGTAGCCAGAGCTCTTGATTTTGACCACCGGCTCCTAAGATATAATTGGACGGCATTAAACCTATTCGATCCATTCTAGCAATATTTAGGAAAAGGGCGCTCTAGTCAAATGGGACAACCAAGGTGTTATACATCGTGCCAAGGAGGAGGATAATTTCGAAGGTGTTCTTGACTAAGGTGGGGGTGTACCCTTTTAAAAACTATGAGCTCTATTTTTATGATTACACTAACTCTAATTTTTTGTTGCCAGGGCGCTGATAAAGCAGTAGTTTCCCCAACCGTAAGCGCTGGGCGTTTAAATAATATTTCTGGGACATACCAATTGCTCCATTACTATAGCAACACTGGGTTAGAGCTACTAGTTACTATTCTACAATGGTATAGAACGAAGAATAAGATTAACGAGTATTCGTAAAAAATTCGCAGATTAAAATTATAGCTTGCAAGTGTTTGTGTAAATAATTTTTAGAGGTGTTAAAATAATGGAAGTTATTCTATTGGAGAGAATCGAAAAACTTGGGCAAATGGGTGACCTAGTTGTTGTTAAACCCGGCTTTGCCCGTAATTTTTTATTGCCGCAGAAGAAAGCTGTCACGGCAACAGATGAACACAAAATCCAATTCGAAAGTCAACGCGTTCACCTGGAAGCTCAAAATCTTGAACAAAGAACAGAGGCTGAGAAGGTAGGGGACAAGCTTGCAGGCCAAAAAATCGTAGTGGTACGCCAAGCAGGTGATGCTGGGCAACTATACGGATCAGTAAGTGCCCGCGATATTTCTGACGGAGTTATTGAATCAGGATTTTCGATCAACCGGGATCAAATTAAACTCGGGGATCCAATTAAATCTATCGGAATGCATACTGTTGCAGTCACGCTACATCCAGAAGTCAGCGTTTCTATCATGGTTAATGTGGCTCGTTCAATTGATGAAGCAAAAACACAAGAAAAAATAGGTTTGATAGAAACGAGTGATAAAATAGAAGACGACTCGGTTGAAAAACTAATAGAGGAATTAGATGCTACGGAGACGAACATGCCTTCAGAAACGGAAGCAGATGATCAAGCGGCTAAAACACTAGCAGAAATGGAGGAGTCTTCAGCAGAAGTTGCGCCTGAAGGCGATCCAGAAATTGGGTAGAGTAAATCAAAATAGAATTCCTGACTTTGCATAAAGTAAAATAAATATTTTAAGGGTTTGAATTATTATATTTCACTCTTTACTTGAATTTTATTATATCCTTATATTTGTTGAACCAACTCGGATACTTGAGAGTTAATTTTCTTTCATAGCTAAAGGATAACAGCTAGATTTTAGCAAACTATTTATTAATATTAATAAATAAAATACCATTACGATCAAAAACTTACAGGGTGGGACGAGACTATTTGGTTTGCAGTTAAATTTCTTTCCGGTATTTAGATTTGACCTTCTTTTAAATCCAACTGCTAGAGAACGCAACCACACTCCATGACACGAGAGGCTATGACGAAAGAGAACTCTCATTCAAGAAACTCTCCAATAACAAAAACACAAGTCGCGTAAAATCAGTTTATATTCCTGCTAAAATTTTATTTATTTACAAGTTATCCCCATCTATCACAGGGCTGTGCATCTTTTCTGTCTTCTCTTCGGTGTTAGTTCAAAGTAGTTTGCAAACTATGGTCTCAGCAATAAAAAATTTCAGCGAACCCTCGAAAAATTTGAACGCAAATGAATCGAACTTTTCACCATTTCGGTCCCAGCCCCATAATTTTGAGGCTGAAAAAGCATTACTAGGAGCGATCTTTGCCAATAACAATGCATATGACCGAGTAGCGAGCTATCTCCGGCCAGAGTGCTTTGCTGATCCTATCCACGGCAAAATATTTGATGCAACGTCAAAATTAATAGAACGTGGTCAAATTGCAGACCCAATCACCCTACATAATTTTTTTGAACAAAATGGCTCTATCAAAGATGTAGGTGGAGCTCGTTATTTAGCTGAAATAGCAGGATCCATGGTTAGTGTTATAAATTCTGCTGAATATGGCAAATCCATTTATGATTTACATTTAAAAAGACAATTAATTGAAATGGGTGAACAAGTAGTTAATCGCGCGTATACTCCTGAAGTTGATGACCCTGCTACAATGCAGATAGAACATGCCGAGCAAATATTATACGATTTAGCAACTACCGGAGAGATTGAGGGGGGGTTTCAAGACTTTAAGTCAACTGTAATTTCAGCCATAGAAATGGCCGAAGTTGCCCACAAACGGGATGGGCAACTTAGCGGCGTTTCAACCGGCTTACGTGACCTTGATCAAATAATGGGAGGCCTTCATCCCTCGGATTTGGTCATTTTAGCAGCACGTCCTTCGATGGGTAAGACAGCACTAGCCACTAATATAGCATTCAATGCCGCTTATGATTATAAATTTAAGATAAATGAGGATGGCGAGAAGAAAATAATAGACGGTGCCGTTGTAGGCTTTTTTTCATTGGAAATGTCCGCAGAACAATTAGCAGCGCGTATTCTTTCGGAACAGGCACAAATTGCTTCTGATAAAATGCGCCGAGGCACTTTAACCAATGATGAATTTGATAAACTAGTTATTGCCTCCCAGCAGTTACATCAACTCCCAATATTTATTGACGACACACCAGCGTTATCTGTCTCTGCTTTAAGAACCCGCGCACGCCGTCTAAAGCGAAATGAGGGACTTGGCCTGATAATTGTAGATTATCTTCAATTAATGGAGGGATCTTCCAAAAGGGATAACCGGGTACAAGAAATCAGTGAAATCACACGGGGGCTTAAGACACTTGCAAAGGAATTAGATGTACCAGTCCTAGCCCTCTCTCAATTATCTCGTGCTGTTGAACAGCGAGAAGATAAAAGACCTCAATTATCTGATCTTCGAGAATCTGGTACGATCGAGCAAGATGCCGACGTAGTCAGCTTTATATTTCGACAAGCATACTACGATGAACGTAATGAACCTGTTCAACGTCCTGAAGAATCGCCAGAAAAATTTGCGGGGCGCTACGTAGAATGGGAGGAAAGAAGTGAAAAAAATCGTTTTATTGCTGAAGTAATCATTGGGAAGCAAAGGCACGGCCCAACAGGGACCACAAAATTGCATTTTAACGGGACATATACTCGCTTTGGCGATCTGGATACCCAGCACGTGTAGTACTACTTAAAAAATATATTGCCCCTGGTTTGCGAACGAAGTGGTCTACTTACCATCAAGCCACGGTCTAACGAGCGTAAAATCCTAGAAAATCAGATTTTTTATTAATTTTTTACAGTGAAACAAATATATCTTTATCTTTAATTGATATATCTTTACGGGAGTATCAATAAGGAAAGCATAAAATGAGCCACTCCTCATATTTAGGAGCTAATCTGACCATCAATTTGGCTGCATTGGGTGAAAATTATCGCATTTTAACAGGTGAGTCATCACCCGCGAAGCTAGCAGCAGTAGTTAAGGCTAATGCTTACGGGCTTGGAATAAAAGAGGTCGCTACCACCCTGTCAGGTGCAGGTTGTATGATATTTTTTGTTGCTACATTAGATGAGGGCATTGAATTAAGACAGATACTACCTAATGCAAGAATTTATGTCTTCCATGGTGCCCTTTCTGGAACGGCAGAGGAGTTGGTTGCCAACTCTTTGATTCCGGTACTTAACAGTTTGGTACAAATGGAAAATTGGCTACCATATGCCGACCATGCTGCTGCTCTCCATATTGATACGGGGATGTCACGACTTGGCTTAACACCAGAAGAATGTAATAAAATACCCTTTATAACATCTTACAATATTGATCTTGTAATGAGCCACCTCTCTTGTGCTGAAGACAAAAATCACCCAAAGAATTTACAGCAACTCTCTTTGTTTAAAAAACTCCGAAAATTCATACCTTCACAGTACGCTAGTTTAGCTGCCAGCTCTGGTATTTTTTTAGGCACAGGTTACCATTTTGATCTATGTAGAGCTGGAATTTGCCTTTATGGAATAAACCCAACGCCATTGTCTCCTAATCCTTTAACACAAGTGGTTCGCCTACAAGCAAAAATCATACAAATCCGTTACGTTGACAGCCCTCAGACCGTTGGCTATGGTGCAAGTCATCGGGTAATGAAGCCAACAAAAATAGCTACTCTAGCCATAGGTTATGCTGACGGATATATGCGTAGTCTGGGAAATTCGGGTGTAGCTTTCATTGAAAATTATAAAGTACCTGTAGTGGGGCGTATTTCTATGGATTTAACCACGGTCGACATATCAAATGTTCCAGACCACCTATTATCGAGTAAAACCGCGGTTGACCTAATAGGCCCGAACAATCCAATAGATAAAATAGCAAAACAAGCCGGTACCATTAGCTATGAACTCTTGACTAGCTTTGGTAATCGTATTGAACGCAATTATAAATCTGGGAAAGAATAGAACTTAATGAGCTTCCTTCAATTTATTGGCAGTGTAGCATTCTCTTTCCTAATACCCGATAGGTCACTTAGTACTATTTACCGGTCGCCCCCTAAAATTTGCCATAACGCCCCCATTAAAATCAAGTGATACATGATGGCAAAAATATTTGGACGGGTCCCGCGGAAGATATTGATACCGCTCCCAACGATTTTGTACAACAATTTATCTTTAGCCAAATTGAGAGCTCAATAGAGAATAAAGCGCAAGCCTACTAATAGGAATAATAATGGCAAAATCTGACGTCATCTATATTTGCCAAGAGTGTGGAGCCAGCCAGTCGCAATGGGGCGGCAGGTGTGGCTCTTGTGGTGAATGGAATTCAATCGTTGAGGAATTAACTACTGGTTCGCCGCCTAAAGGACTGTCAAAGAAACGGGGCCGTAAGATTAATTTTGTTGAGCTTAAAGGTACAGAAGAAACCTACCCTCGGATGTTGTCAAAAATCGCAGAGTTTGATCGCGTCTGTGGAGGAGGGCTAGTACCAGGATCAGCTATCTTAGTTGGAGGCGACCCAGGAATTGGTAAATCAACTATTCTATTACAAGTTTGCGTGGCCCTTTCGTTTGCCAAAGATGCACGCTGCGTTTACATTTCTGGTGAGGAATCAATTGATCAAGTTCGCATGCGTGCTAAGCGATTAGGGCTTTCAGATGCAAATGTAGAGCTCGCATCAGCGACCAGCGTTCGCGATATTATTACTTCATTAAATGATAATAATTCACCAACGGTAGTAGTAGTTGACTCAATACAAACTTTATATGTAGATAATTTGGATTCAGCCCCCGGTACCGTGACGCAAGTTCGCACCTCAGCCCAGGAACTTATAAGCCTCGCCAAACGACGTGGCTTCGCATTATTCTTAGTCGGCCACGTAACCAAAGAAGGTAATATTGCAGGGCCTAAAGTCCTCGAACATATGGTCGATTGTGTACTTTATTTTGAGGGTGAGCGTGGCCACCAGTTCCGTATACTCAGAGCTGTCAAAAATCGCTTCGGCTCCGCTGACGAAATTGGTGTTTTTGAAATGACAGATATAGGTTTATCTCAAGTGGAAAATCCCTCTGCTCTGTTTATAGCTGATCGAGAAAACGGGGTTAGCGGTGCCAGTGTCTTTGCTGGTATCGAGGGTAGTCGGCCAATGTTAGTAGAAATTCAAGCCTTAACAGCACCAACAGCATTTGGCACGCCGCGGCGTGCGGTAATTGGATGGGACTCCAACCGGTTATCTATGGTGTTAGCGGTCTTAGAGGCAAGATGTGGCGTATCGATTAGTGGTCATGATATTTACCTAAATGTGGCTGGTGGGTTACGCATTACTGAACCAGCAGCTGATTTAGCAGTCGCAGCAGCATTGGTTTCATCTCTTACCGATGTTCCCGTTCCCCAAGAAATGGTTGTTTTTGGTGAAATAGGTCTTTCTGGCGAAGTCCGACGCGTAAGCCAAAGCGGTGCCCGTCTTAAGGAGGCCGAGAAATTAGGGTTTAATGGTGCTATGACGCCCAAAGCACACTTAGGATCGAGCCCGAAAAAAAAAGAAATCTCATCCAGTTTAAATGTGATACGAATTAAGCATTTGGAACAGTTACTCAACTATATGCGTATTGAAGGTGAAAAAAAATTGCCAAAAAACGAAATAACTAATTAAAGTTAAGGTGTTTATCTCAGTGGAAAATTTTTCAATTAATTTTGTTGACGCCGGCTTAATTGCATTATTAATCCTAAGTGCAATAACAGGTCTAATTCTTGGATTTGTTAGAAGCGGACTTTTTGTGATGTCATGGTTAGGTGCGGCCATAACTACTTTTATATTTTTTCCATACATGAAGCCCTACTCACGTCAATATATTGAACACAATTTTTTTGCGGATATCACTGCTGGACTTATTATATTTATAGTAACACTAATCATATTTTTTTTAATAAGTTCCGTCGTTGGGGGGTGGGTCCGTAATTCTCGCCTTAATGCCCTTGATCGATCACTAGGAATGCTAGCTGGAATTATCACTTCAAGTATTATTATGGCAGCGGGCTATATTTTAGTTGAAAGAATTTGGCCACTTAAAAAACAACCTGTTTGGGTGTTAGAGGCAAAGGCGCTTCCTTTGGTTCGCAAAGGCGCTCAAGCTCTAAATAGTCTATTACCTGAGCAGTTCCAGATTGAGGCGACCAAAGTAATGCGATCTAAAGCATCGGGAACTCGGAAGCTGATTGAAAGAGAAGCATATGAAAGATTTATTAGCCCAAATAATAAAAAACTAAAAACCTTAGATCGCTCCGGATATGATAAAAAAGAAAGGCGTGGCATTGAAAACTTACTCAATAGGACACAGTAAAATCAGTCAATGATTCACATTGAAACAATGACCGAAGAAGATGATAAATTACGCGAGGAATGCGGTGTTTTTGGTGTGTTTGGACACCCAGATGCAGCTACAATTACAGCACTAGGTCTGCATGCCTTGCAGCACCGTGGGCAAGAAGCAGCCGGGATTGTCAGCTTCGACGGAGATCACTTCCATGCTGAACGGAGACTAGGATTAGTCAGTGACCATTTTACCAAAACCAGCGTAATTGATAAGTTAATGGGTACTGCTGCTGTTGGCCACGTGCGATACTCGACCACAGGCAATACTATACTTCGTAATGTCCAGCCTCTTTTTGCAGATTTAGCAGGTGGCGGCTTTGCTATTGCGCACAATGGAAACTTAACAAATGCGCTTGGCCTGCGTAACGATCTAGTCAATCAGGGTTCTATTTTCCAATCAACCTCAGATACTGAAACAATTTTACAACTTGTTGCGCGATCTAAACAAAGTGATACCCTTTCAAGATTAATTGATGCGCTTTTTCAAATAGAAGGTGCGTATGCACTCGTTGTACTCACAAACAAAAAACTTATTGGTGTGCGCGATCCACTAGGAATACGCCCTCTGGTTTTAGGCCAATTAGATGGTCACTTTATTTTAGCTTCAGAGACCTGTGCTTTAGACATTATAGGTGCAACTTTTATCCGCGAAATAGAAAATGGTGAGATTGTTATAATAACCGACAAAGGACTTGAGAGCGTCAAACCATTTCCACCCCTTAAAGCACGACCGTGCATTTTTGAATATATTTATTTTTCCCGGCCAGATAGCACGGTCGGGGGGCTTAGCGTTTATGAGTGTCGCAAAGCTTTTGGTGTTCAATTGGCCATAGAGTCAAGTGTCGACGCAGATGTAGTCGTTCCGGTTCCAGATTCAGGTGTGCCAGCAGCGATTGGTTACGCTGAAGAAGCTTCAATTCCTTTTGAGCTTGGTATTATACGCAACCATTATGTTGGACGTACTTTCATAGAGCCTAGTGATACAATTCGTCACTTAGGAGTTAAGCTAAAACACAATGCCAACCGTATTCTTGTTAAGGGCAAAAGAGTTATATTAATAGATGATTCTATTGTGCGAGGAACAACTTCTGTTAAAATTGTTCAAATGATGCGTGATGCCGGCGCCGCGGAAGTGCATATGCGAGTGGGAGCGCCTCCAATCACACACCCCGATTTTTATGGTATTGATACACCCGAACAAAAGCAATTGCTGGCAGCAAATCACTCTCTTGATGAAATGTGCGCTTATATCGGTGCAGATAGCCTGGCATTTTTGAGTGTCAATGGCCTTTACAAGGCCATGGGCCATGCCAAAGGACGTGATTCTCTAAACCCAGCCTACACAGACCACTGCTTTACCGGCGATTATCCCACACAATTGAGAGATAAAAAAAATGATGGTCACCTCCGCCAACTATCCCTACTCTCAGAGCCAGACTAAAACGATGGGATTAACTCAGTAGATGCCGCCTAATAAAACAGAAGGAAAATTAGAAAACCGTCTGGCTGTCATTACTGGTGCATCTCGTGGAATTGGCGCAGCTACTGCAAAACTTTTTGCAGCACAAGGAGCCCATGTGATTTTAGTCGCCCGAACGATAGGCGGGCTTGAGGAAATCGATGATGAAATTCGAGCTAAAGGTGGTATTTCTACACTCGTGCCAATGGATTTGACTGATTATGACAAAATAGATGAAATGGGAGCAACTATTTTTGAACGCTTTGGTAAACTAGATATTTTAATTTCCAATGCTGGACTACTTGGCACAATTGGTCCAATTAACCATATCAAGCCACACGTTTGGGAACAAACCATCGCTGTCAACGTAACGGCTAACTGGAGACTAATCCGAAGCCTAGACCCTCTTTTAAAATTATCAGATGCGGGGCGGGCTATTTTTTTAACATCTGCAGCCGCAGAATATCATCGAGCCTTTTGGGGCCTTTATGCAACCAGCAAAGCAGCACTTGAAATGATTGTAAGCACTTATGCACAAGAAATTTTAAAAACTAACGTAAAAGCCAATTTATTTAATCCAGGGCGAACACGAACCAAAATGAGAGCAGAGGCTTATCCAGGCGAAGACCCAAATACAATTAAAACACCAGAATTTGTGGCAAAACAACTTATAAATCTGGCCCAACCAAACTTTAATCTAAATGGTGAAATTATTACAGCAGACGAACCCTAAAATTAAATCGCAAGGGAGTTTGAAAGTGAAAGAATGTAGTAAGTCAATAATGCGGCGTATGCACGAACCTAACTTTGCTAATCGTTACTTTGTGGGGCATGGTTTGGATATAGGCGGAGGCCCAGATCCCTTGGGCCTCTATATTGAACTTTTTCCGCGCATGCTTGGTGTTAAAGCTTGGGATAAAGAAGACGGCGACGCCCAAATCCTTAAAGGCATTGAAGACGCACAATTTGACTTCGTACACTCAAGTCATTGTCTGGAACATATAGACAATCCGGCTATTGGCCTCAGAAATTGGTTTCGGGCGGTAAAACCCGGGGGCCATTTAATAATTACTGTTCCAGATGAGGATATGTATGAACAAGGACAATTTCCAAGTACCTGGAATGCGGACCATAAATTCACTTTCACTATTTCCAAGTCTAACTCGTGGAGCCCAAAGTCACTCAATATCTTAGATTTAATTTTAACATTAGGCACTGGATTAGAACTGATCAAACTCCACAAACTTGACGAGAGTTTTCGCTATACATTACCGCGATTTGACCAAACTCTTACACCAATTGGCGAATGCGGGATCGAGATTATCCTACGAAAAAGGACTAACGAGGAAATAAAAGATGGAGGAAGAATTCCACCAAAAGGTATTGTCAGCAAAATAGAAGCATTTTTACTTACAGGCTACCAATTAGACTAATCAATCAACAAACAAGTACCGTCCGTTTTATCTGAAAAGATCACGGTCACCCGAAACATGGCCAATCGTTTTGTTCCCCTGGCCAAAGGGTAGTGGAGTAGTGTAACAATCCGCATCTCCTAAAGAATCATAACAATAGATCTCTTCCGGTTCAGATAGGTCATCTTCCTCGCAAAAATTTTGACCAATTTGACGTCTGACTGTCGAACAGTTTTTACCAGAGGTAAACGAAACGATATGATCTGAAACAGTCTTCCCGGTGGTTACTAGCGCCACTCCATCAGCTGCCATCGTTCCTTTCATATTAAATGGGGAGTTGCTAATAACAGAACACCCACCAATTAATGCTGACACCAAAAAAAATAGCCCTACGAGCAAACTCATATTCTTCCACCAAATACGTTATTAATTAAAATCTGACTATTAGTTATACACTGTTACACTTAAAAAAAAATTAATAAATGAACGTATATTACTCATATTCAAAAAAGCTAGTGTATAAATATATAACGCAATGGATTCTCATTTGAAATTTATTAAATTTATACTTAATGGTTATGAACGACTAATCAGAACAATCAAAATTTTAAGCAGAACTATTTTTAAAGCGTATTATATAACAATATACACTCAAAACCGTTTGCTACTATAATTTGAATAATTTTAGCTAGCCTTTAACATAAGTATCGCTATTAACTATAAAATCAATATTCGATTAATTACTTGTAACGCGTTTAGCTTCGAAGTCGGTTCAAGTATTGATTTTCAACCTTTTCCGGTATATACGCGTTTATAAATTTACTAGTAAGTACCGACAGTTAGCTCCAACTTTGACGATAGGTTTCGTAAATGTCAGATCGTAATGCAGAACAAGATAATTTATTTAAAGAAATCGATGAAGACCTGCGTCAGCAGAAATATGAAAACCTATGGAAAAAATATGGAAAAATTATAATTGGAGTTTTAGTCGCATTAGTTCTAGGGGTTGCATTAGTCAAGGGCTGGGAAGCATACAGCTTAAATCTCAAAACGACAGACAGTAATTTATTGTCATCTGCACTCAAGTCAATCGATCGCGAAAAAACAGGAGATGCAATTGCTGTACTCAATAATCTTATTGAAAGCGGAAGTGCTGGATATTCCGTATTAGCGCAATTTAACCGGGCAGCAATACTGGTAAAAAAAGGTGAGAAAAAAGAAGCAATTAATTATTACCTAAAAATTGCCGCAGATACGCGTGTTGAAAAAATATTACGGGACATGGCATTGATCAAGTCAGCTTACCTCGGCATTGAATATGAAAATTCAAATATATTTATAGAAAAGCTACCAAAACTTTTAAATACAGACAATACTTGGCGTCATAGTGCTAAAGAATTATCTGCTTTATTTGCACAAAAATCAGATAATAAAATAAAGGCTATTCAATTCTATAAAGAGCTCGCAGATGACCCAACAGCGCCAACGAGCATGAGATCACGTGCAGCAGAAATGGCAAAAATTCTTAATAAAAAAAATAACTAATCATCTGTCTTTTTCTTAGGACACATTAAATGTTAAAACAAATAAAAATATACTCCAGCGCTCCTTTATTGAAAATAATTTTCCATTTAATTGTAATTGCAACGATAACAAGCTGTGATACCATAACAAAAACTTTTGAAGACACTTATCTAGGTTCAACAAATAAAGTTCAATTACCCGGCAAGCGGATCTCTATTTTAGCTCAACAGCACTCAATAAAACCGGACATAACGGCAGAAAAGCACCAAATAATTCTTCCACCGCCTGTAACTAATAGCGATTGGCCACAGACAGGAGGCTATGCCAATCACGCTATGCACCATTTACGCCTTGGTCAAGCTCTTCAGGAAAAATGGAGCGTCAACATTGGTACCGGAACAAGCGGTGTGGAGCGTCTCATGGCACAGCCTATAATTGCACAAGGTCGCCTTTTTACCATGGATGCCGAAACAACAATAAACGGTTATAACGTAAATAATGGGAAAAAACTGTGGAGCACTCAAATTACCCCAAAAGAAGAAGAGGATGACCATATCAATGGCGGTTTAGCGTTTAATAATGGCAAAATTTATGCAACAACTGGTTTTGGTCATATCGTAGCTTTAACGGCTAAAACAGGAAAGGTTTTATGGCGTCGGGACGTCAAGATTCCGTTCCGAACGGCTCCAACCGCAAAAGATAATCGCATTTTTGCTATTACCATAACGAATAAATTATTCGCACTTAATGGCCAAAGTGGGGCTATCTTATGGACGCATACTGGAATTGAAGAGACCACCAATCTTCTAGGAGGTGGCAGTCCTGCCATTGATAGTGGTGTAATCGTTGCACCTTATTCATCTGGAGAGTTAGTGGCCTTAAAAGTACAAAATGGACAAGAATTGTGGAGTGACTCTTTGGCTGGGGGTCGACGAGACCTAGGAACCGCAACACTAGCGAGCATACGTGGGCGCCCAATAATTGATCTCAATATGGTTTTTGCAGTCAGCAATAGCGGACAACTTACTGCAATCAACCTACGTACTGGAAAACGTATTTGGGAGCGAAATATCGGTGGCGTAGAGAGCCCTTGGGTCGCTGGTAATTATTTATTTTTAATTTCTAATAATACGAACCTAATAGCCTTGGGAAAGAAGAATGGCCAGATATACTGGGTAACGGCTCTTCCCGAATGGAAAAACCAAAAAAGACGAAAAGACAAAATAACTTGGACAGGTCCAGTATTAGGAAGTGACCGTCTCATTTTGGCCGGTTCCGGGGGCAAAGCTCTATCAATCTCACCTTATTCAGGAAAGATACTGGGTCAAAAGAAAATGCCAGATGGCGTAACAATCAGCCCTGTCATTGCTCAAGATGCATTAATATTCTTGTCAGACGACGCAGAATTAGTTTCTTATCGTTAAATTTTATAAATAATATGGTCTTGCTATGAACATAACCTTAGCAATTCTTGGCAGACCAAATGTCGGGAAATCAACATTATTCAATCGCTTAGCTGGAAAGCGCTTAGCAATAGTCGATGACACCCCAGGTGTTACGAGAGACCGACGTATAGCCCCTGGCCGAGTTGGGGATATAAATGTCAACATCATTGACACTGCAGGGTTCGAAGATGTGCATGATGAAAGCTTAGAAGCTAGAATGCGTCAGCAAACTAATCAAGCAATTGAAGCAGCAGATATAGCTCTTTTTCTTATTGATTCGCGCGTGGGGGTTATGCCCCTCGATAGTTTTTTTGCTAACTGGATTAGATCTCAAAATATCCCAGTAATTTTAGTAGCTAATAAATGCGAAGGAAAAGCCGGCGGGCCCGGATTATATGAAGCTTACAAACTTGGCCTCGGTGATCCAATACCAATTTCTGCAGAGCATGGAGAAGGTTTAGCTGACTTATATAAAGCACTATTACCGTATACCGTGCAGAGAGATTTTGATAATACATTGTTACCAACTGACACTGTATCTTCCGATAACGAAAAACAAGATGATAATTTTTATGGTGTCATTCAGATGGCTATTGTCGGCCGACCGAACGTAGGAAAGTCTACTCTTGTAAATACAATTATTGGCGAAGAAAGACTTCTAACCGGACCAGAAGCCGGGATTACCCGCGATTCAATTTCGGTTGAATGGAAGCACAGTGGTCGAAGCATGCGATTGATCGATACAGCGGGCCTCCGCCGGCGGTCAAAAATCCAAGATAAAGTCGAGACTTTGTCAGCAAAAGACTCGTTCCGAGCGATACAGTATGCTCAAATAGTGGTTCTCGTACTTGATGGGAATTTAATGCTCGAGAAACAGGACCTTACAATCGCACGCCAAGTGGTTGAAGAGGGGCGAATACTTATAATTGCCGTTAATAAATGGGACATAGTGAATAACCGTACGCAGGCATTAAGAAAATTAGGTGATCGGTTACAAACTTCACTCCCACAAGTGCGTGGAATTTCTATTATCACCCTCTCAGCCTTAACAGGACAAAATATAAATAAACTCATACCAACAGCCTTCGATATGTTTGAAATCTGGAATAAACGAATTTCGACTAGTAAGCTAAATCAGTGGCTTATGATGATGACAGAGCGTCACCCACCTCCAATTAAAGGCGGGAGACGTATTCGCATACGTTATATGACACAAGCAAAAACACGCCCGCCAACTTTTATAATTTTCTCAAGCAGGGGCACCGATCTTCCAGAAGCCTACAAACGTTTTCTGGTGAATGGTATTCGAGAAGATTTTAACTTACCAGGCGTACCAATTAGAATTTTAGCTCGTACTGGTAACAACCCTTACGTTGATTAGTTTTTTTATCTTAGTCCCACTTTTTAAGCATTTTATTAGATTAAAAATCTAACTTAAATATCTTTTTTTGTGAGACAGACATCATTCGACTAAGCTAGCTGCTCGGTCAATTTAATATTACTGAGACTTTTTTTATCCTGTAAAACACTTATCAATTCTCTAAAGCTATCGAGATTATGTATCGTTTTGAAATCATCGACGTGCGGCAACATAGCTCTAATCCCAATGGATTTAGGTTTAAAATCCTCATACCGGAGTAGCGGGTTTAGCCAAATTAAACGCCGACACGATTTGTGAAGACGTTGCATTTCATAAGTAAGGCCGTCACCCTCATCACGATCTAAACCATCAGATATTAAAACAACAACAGCCCCTTGCGTTAGAACCCGGCGAGACCAATATTTATTAAAATCACGAAGGCTCTGCCCAATCCGGGTTCCACCGGACCAATCACTTGCGGCTTCTCCTACTTTTTCCAAAGCCTCATCAACGTCTTTATAACGTAAATAGCGCGTCACATTTGTCAAACAGGTTCCAAATAAAAATGTATGAACTCTATCTCGATCATTTGTCACTGTATGCATAAAATGCAGTAACATTCGGGAGTAACGTTCCATAGATCCAGAAATATCACAAATAACCACTAACGGTGGTCTTCGCATACGACGTTTACATCTCATCAGTGGTATAAAATCCGTACCAGAACGAAGCGCGGCTCGCATAGTACGGCGCGGATCAATCCGGGTTCCACTAATAGATGCTTTAAACCGACGGGTTGCTACATAATTTAACGGTAATCTCATACGATGCACCTCAGCAATCGCAAGTTGTATTTCTTCTGTGGACATTTTTTCAAAGTCTTTCTTACCGAGCATCTCATTTGAACTCCACGTTAAAGCCGAATCAAATTCAATCTCTTTTTCTTCCTTAGTCCTAAGTTGATCACCCTGATCCGAAGCCAAGGCTTCAGCGACACGTCTTAAAACATCTTCTGGTTCGACACCTGTGTTACTTGAATTTGACATATCAGGTAAGATTAATTGCATCATGCGATCCAAAATATCTGGATTACGCCAGAATATATGAAAAACTTGATCAAACACCGCACGTTGTGCTAGGCGTGTAATAAATACAGCATGTAGAGCCCAATAAAAGTCATTTCGGTCGGACACACCAATTTGTATGACAGCTCTAAGGGCATCCAAAACTTGACCAGGCCCAACCGGCAGCCCAGCTCGCCTTAAAACACGGGAAAAATGCATAATATTTTCACTTAAGAGCCCACCAAATTTATTTCCAGGGAGCAAACATAACTCTTCTTTACGGTAAGACTTATTTTCTTCTTTTAATACCGGCATCAAACACTAACGCTTGCTAGCTCTGCCTTAACTTCTTCCAAAATTCGACCAGCCTCACTTCCCTGGATTTTTACGATGTCATCTTGATATTTTAATAACGCTCCTAGTGTATCATTAAGCGTCTCTGGATCCAGTGAGGAACAATCCAATTGAGTCAGTGCATGGGCCCAATCAATTGTCTCCGCCACCCCTGGAACTTTGAATAAATCCATCTTGCGTAATTTCTGAACAAATCCAACGACTTCAGTTGACAGGTCCTTAGCCGCATTCGGTGCCTTAACCTTTAAAATTTCGAGCTCTCTTTCAGAGCTTGGATAGTCAACCCAGTGATAGAAACAACGCCGCTTTAGGGCATCATGTATTTCGCGTGTTCGATTAGATGTTATAATAACTAATGGTGGTTCTGAAGCTACTATAGTTCCAAGCTCAGGAATTGTAATTTGATAGTCAGAGAGAACTTCTAAAAGGTAGGCCTCAAACGGTTCATCAGTTCGGTCCAATTCATCAATAAGTAGAACGGGAGGGCCACTTGGATCTTTTTCTAAAGCTTGTAAAAGTGGTCTTTTAATTAAGAAAGCATCACTAAATATGTTGGATTCTAATGAAACCCGGTCCGTATTCTCAACAGCTTCAGCCATCCGTATTTCTATCATTTGCCGAGCATAGTTCCACTCATATACCGCTGTTGTTACATCAAGACCTTCGTAACATTGTAATCTCAGAAGCTTCCGACCCAACATATTTGATAAAACTTTCGCAAGTTCAGTTTTACCAACGCCGGCTTCCCCCTCTAGAAAAAGTGGCTTATTAAGACTAATTGAGAGATACAGTGCTGTAGCAAGGCTACGGTTAGATAGATAATCACCATCCCGCAACATTTCCAAGGTTGCGTCAACATCATTTGGCAAAAGAGACATTCTAAATTCCTAAATTTTAGATAAAAACAACAAGTTGGCTAAGAATAAGAAAAGCTATCCCTTCTGTCCATAACACTCATAACTGATTATAGAAGTTACGATGGTGCACCACTTAGGTCCAACCAGAGAATTCCTTTACATATAGTTATTTCTAATCTAGCCGCAAATATTTTTACCCTTATTCTTAAGTTTTTTACAAGTTATCAAAAATTTAGCGAAGTTACCTTGACGACATGGGGAATACTCCTAACTTTATCGGCAATTTCCTCTGACACAGGTTCATCCAACTCAATCAGAGCGATAGCATCGCCCCCATCCTTATTCCTACCAAGGTTAAAAGTTGCTATATTAATATCGTTTTCACCAAGGGCTGTTCCAAGCGCACCGATAAAACCAGGTTTGTCCTCATTCGTTATGTAAAGCATATTAGGACCTAATTCCGCATCAATTGCGATTCCTTTAATCTCAACAATACGAGGCTTGTCACCGGCAAACAATGTACCTGACAGCGCACGGGTCTGAGATTCAGTAGTGACTGTCAACGTAATTTTGGTTTGATATTCATCCAAGACATCACATGTCACCTCAGAAATTTCGATATTACGTTCCTTAGCAATACTTGGTGCAGAAACCATATTTACAGATTCTAAAAGCGGGGTTAGCAGACCTTTCAACACCACAGCAGTCAGCGGCTTAGTATTTAATTCTGCAGCATGACCACAATACTCGATCTGGACCTTTTTTATTGCAGTTTCCGTTACTTGTCCGGCGAAGCTACCTATTTGCTCAGCCAACTTAAAATATGGGGCTAGCTTAGTTGCATCCTCTGCGCTAACAGAAGGCATATTAATTGAATTAACGACTGTACCCTCCAGTAAATAATCTGAAATTTGTTCAGCTACTTGGATTGCAACATTCACTTGGGCCTCATCTGTAGATGCACCAAGGTGAGGCGTTACGATGACCTTATTCATTCCAAAAAGGACATTCTCTCGAGCTGGTTCAACCTCAAAAACGTCAACACCTGCGCCCGCAACCTTCCCCATTTCAATAGCAGCCTTTAGATCATTCTCAACAATCAAACCGCCTCTAGCACAGTTTACAATACGAACTCCATCTTTCATTTTTGTAAATGCTATAGCATCGATAATACCCCTTGTAGCGTCCGTCATTGGCGTATGGAGGGAAATGAAGTCAGCTCGTTGTAATAGTTGATCCAATTCAACTTTTTCAACACCAAGATTATTAGCGCGCTCTAACGAAAGATAAGGATCATAGGCAATAACCTTCATTTTCAAACCGATTGCTCTATCAGCAACAATGGCTCCAATATTTCCACACCCAATTATACCAAGTGTCTTAGCTGTTAACTCAACACCCATAAAATTAGCCTTTTCCCATTTTCCAGAATGGGTTGAAGCACTGGCAAGCGGAATATCACGAGCTAAAGAAAATATCATAGCAATTGCATGCTCTGCCGTAGTAATTGAATTACCAAATGGGGTGTTCATAACAACAATTCCATTAGCCGAAGCCGCCGATATATCAATATTATCAACGCCGATACCTGCTCGACCAATAACCTTCAAATTAGTTGCAGCAGTAATAACCTCCGTAGTTACCTGAGTAGAAGACCGGACGGCTAAACCGTCATACTTGCCAATACAAGCTTTGAGTTCTTCGGGCAGCATACCGGTTATTAAATCAACTTCTAAACCCCGTTCTCTAAATATAACTTCGGCACGCGAACTCATTTTATCTGCAATTAAAACCTTCGGCATCGGTTTACTCCTAATTTATTCAATATATAAAATTTGAATCTATGCTGTGTATTCTATTGAAATTTCTGAAATTGCCCATTCAATCCACGGCGTTAGTGCTTTAACATCATCCACCTCAATCGTTCCTCCACACCAAATACGCAATCCCGGGGGCGCATCTCGGTACGAACCAATGTCATAAGCAATATTTTCTTTATCAAGTAATACAACAACCTTTTTTGCCGCATCTTCTTTCTTCTCTTTGCTTAGACTAACAAACCAATCGCACGTAATATTTAAGCAAACAGATGTACAGGATTGGATTTTAAAGTCTTCGGCTAGAAATTCAACATTATTTGAACTCTCAACCCACTGGGCGATTACAGTTAAGTTTGCTTCTGACCGCTCAATCAATGACTTTAGGCCGCCGATTCTGATAGCCCAATTTAGTCCATCTAAAGCATCTTCAACACAAAGCATAGAAGGTGTGTTGATCGTAGCAGCTTTAAACACTGACTCATTCAATTTACCACCTGAGGTGAGGCGAAAAATTTTTGGTAAAGGCCACGCTGGAATATAACTCTCGAGACGTTCTACTGCACGAGGACTTAACACCAGCATACCATGCTGCGCTTCACCGCCCATTACTTTCTGCCACGAATAAGTTGTAACATCTAGCTTATTCCATTCTAAATTCATGGCAAAAACTGCAGAAGTCGCATCACAAAATGTCAGTCCTTCTCGATCAACAGGTATCCAATCACCATTTGGCACGCGAACACCCGAAGTAGTTCCATTCCAGGTAAAAACGACATCGTGAGTAAAATCAACTTCATTTAAGTCGGGCAACTTTCCGTAACCAGATTTAAGCTCTCTAACGTTATGGAGCTTGAGTTGGTTTATTACATCTCCAACCCAGCCTTTACCAAAGCTTTCCCATTGTAACATATCAACACCGCGCGCACCCAACATGGACCATAAAGCCATTTCAAACGCACCAGTGTCTGAGCCAGCTACAATACCAATTCTATAATTTTCCGGGATTCCAAGGATTAAACGTGTCTTGTCTATTACCTCTTGAATTCTTTTTTTACCGGGTGCCGATCGGTGAGACCTCCCCAGTAACGCATCAGCCAAAACATCAGGAGTCCATCCAGGTCGCTTGGCACAGGGTCCCGAAGAAAAATTAGAATTAAGAGGACGTTTACTTGGTTTATCAACATTTGACATCTGTTTTACTCCTATCTTTATAGATAGGGTGCTAACAAAATAACTTTATGTATAATCAGATTTATTTTTTTAATAATTGACTATCCAAATTTCTTAGCAATCCTATCTTTATACAGATAGGCTTATTACCCGTTGGGAGGTAATGGCCCGCGCCGGTTCTATAGTGTTTTATCTCAATGTCAATTAGTTTTAGTGTTAAAATTTAAGCGAAGTCGAAGCTCAACTCATTTTAATCATACCTTACGCTGCAAAGAACTACTACAAAGCACTCTCCAATTCCTTTCCGAGTTCCATAGTGCTGGCTCTACCGCCCATATCAGCTGTCATACAAGACCCATCTTCAAGTACTTTTTCAATTGCAGTCAAAACATCCGCAGCTGCAGTTGTTTCACCAAAGTGATTTAGCATCATAGCTCCTGACCAAATTTGTCCAATTGGATTGGCAACACCTTTCCCGGCAATATCGGGTGCAGAGCCATGAACAGGTTCAAACATTGATGGGAAGCGTCGCTCTGGATTAATATTGCCTGAAGGAGCTATTCCGATTGTACCGGTAACAGCTGGACCTAAATCTGACAATATATCCCCAAAAAGATTTGAGCCAACTACTACATCGAACCAATCAGGGTTGCGCACAAAATGAGCAGTTAGTATATCAATATGGAATTTATCCACCCTAATATCGGGGAATTGTTTATGCATCTCAACAACCCGCTCATCCCAGTAAGGCATAGTATGGATAATACCGTTCGATTTAGTGGCAGATGTCAAGTGTTTGTTAGGCCTTGTTTGCGCTAATTCAAATGCGTATTTTAATATACGATCAACGCCTTTACGGGTGAAATTTGATTGTTGTGTTACAAATTCTTCATCTGTACCCGCATAAAGCTTCCCGCCAATTTCTGAATATTCTCCTTCAACGTTTTCGCGTACCACGTAAAAATCAATATCCCCTGGTTCTCTATTGACTAGCGGACTTGGTACGCCCTTGAACAAACGGACGGGACGCAAGTTAACATATTGTTGATATTCTCGCCGAAATGGGATCAATAATCCCCAAAGCGAAATATGATCTGGCACACCCGGAAAACCAACTGCACCAAGATAAATAGCATCATGTTCACTAGTCTGATAAATTCCATCCTCCGGCATCATACGACCTGTTTTTTTATAAGTTTCGCATGACCAATTAAACATATCCCACTCAAATTTTATATTATGTTTGCGACCCACTGCATCCAAAACTCTAATACCTTCAGGCACTACCTCTTTACCAATTCCATCTCCTGGGATCGTTGCTATTTTATAAGTTTTCATGAAATCCAAAAACCTCAGACCAAGTAGTTTCCAAAATAAATATCCCTTAAATTCGTATTTTAACAACCCTGACGCACACAAACTTAAATTAATAATGAATATAAATTTTCTCAATAATAGCGTAGCAATATAAGTTAGCTCAAAATTTACTAAATGTGTGTGCATGATTTAAAGGACCATGCCCCCTTCCATAACACGGAGCAGTGCGTATGGCCTCTTGTACATATTCTCTAGCCCGCTTGACAGAATTTCTCAAAGTTAATCCTTGAGCAATACCCACAGCTAACGCTGAGGAAAGAGTACAACCCGTGCCGTGAGTATGAACGGTGTTTATACGAGTACTGGTATAAGTTTCTACGACTTGCCCTCCCTCCATGAGGAGGTCGACGACGTCCGTCCCATCACGGTGACCACCTTTTAACAAAATAGCCTGTGGCCCTAAGATAGAAAGTGCCCGCGCAAGACTTTCTGCTTCCTCAACTCTCGGAGCCGCAATTCCAGCTAACGCCTCAGCCTCAGGAATATTAGGCGTAAGAACCAAAGCACGGGGTACCATTAACTTTTTGAGTGCATCGATCGCCTCCTCACCAAGCAATGAAGCTCCACCTTTAGCCACCATTACTGGATCAAGAATAATTGGTACTTCTGGTGCTTCGATCTTTAAGGTATCGCAAACAACTCTAATAATTTCTGGTTGACTTAACATACCTATTTTTATTACATCAGCTCCTATATCACCTAGCACCACTTTTATTTGCTCAGAAATAAACGAAGTTGGTACGTTGTGTATATCAAATACACCTTGGGTGTTTTGTGCTGTGAGTGCAGTAATCGCCGTCATTGCAAAGCCATCAAGCGCTGTCACGGTCTTAATATCTGCTTGAATGCCAGCACCACCCCCCGAATCTGAACCAGCAATAATAAGAACTCTGCCCTGCAATTTTTTTTATTCCTATTATTAATTTTTCTGGTTTCTTACCCAGGATTATTTGATTTTTAATACTAAATTATAAATTAGATTTTTATTTTCATCCACGGGGCAGAATCTAATAAAATGAATTATTGATCATATCGATGCAAACCTACGTTCTGTTCTATTTCAAATATAACATCATCAATAACTTGACTAACTACAGAGAGATCATCGCCTTCAGCCATTATGCGGATTAATGGTTCGGTTCCTGAATTCCGCACGAGGATACGTCCCACATTTCTTAACTTGTGCTCACCTGCAGCAATTGCTTTGACCACATCCTCAGTTTTCCAGTCTATTGGTTGTTTAATCTTAATGTTCCTTATTAACTGCGGGACTGGTTCAAATACATTACAAATTTCACTAGCAGGCCGTTGATCTTTTTGTATAACAGCCAGAATCTGTAATGCAGCAATCAGGCCATCTCCAGTTGTACTGTAATCGGATAAAACTATATGACCGGATTGTTCACCACCTAGATTAAAGCCATTAGCACGCATTTTTTCCACAACATAGCGGTCCCCTACATCTGTCCTAACTAATGGTAAATTTAAACCTCCGATAAAGCGCTCGAACCCAAGGTTAGACATCACTGTTGAGACTACTCCGCCAGTTAGTCTCTCCTCTTTAGACCAACAAGCAGCAATTAGCCCCATAATTTGGTCGCCGTCGATCATCGTACCATTTTCATTGGCAATTAAAACCCTATCAGCATCTCCATCAAGCGCTATACCAATATCTGCACCGTGCACTACTACTTGAGCCTGCATATTTTCTGTCGAAGTAGATCCACAATCGGAATTAATATTATAACCATCAGGCTCAACACCAAGCGAGATTACGTCGGCACCTAATTCTTTCAATACAGTTGGCGCTACTTTATAAGCTGCACCATTAGCACAATCTATTACAATTTTTAAACCATCCAGTGTGAGCCCACGCGGGAATGTTTGCTTAACATATTCAATATAACGACCCTGAGCATCATCAAGCCGAAGCGCCTTTCCCAGCTTTTCTGGTGCAGCAAGTTCATTAGTAATCCTACCATCAATACGGGCTTCAATTGCAAGTTCTGCCGCATCCGATAATTTATAACCATCCGGACCAAATAGTTTAATCCCATTATCTTGAAACTGATTATGGGATGCCGAGATCACAACGCCTAGATCTGCGCGCAGACTACGGGTTAACATGGCAACTGCGGGTGTGGGAATTGGACCAACTAATATTGGGTCCATGCCAGCGGCAACAAAACCGGCGGTAAGAGCGGGTTCAATCAAATAACCCGAAAGCCGCGTGTCCTTACCAATTACAACTCTATGACGATAATTACCACGAATAAAATGGAGACCTGCAGCCATTCCAACTTTAAGCGCTGTCTCAGCCGTCATTGGTTCTATATTTGCAGTACCACGAATTCCATCGGTACCAAAAAGTTTACGGATCATGGTGGTTTTCTATAAGTAAATTTCTAATTCTATACACGGTGTATTGTATTATAAAATCCATACGCCGTCACTTAACTTTTTATTACCGTATTTTACATTTTAGTATTGAATAGCTGACAAAGCATCTCGCGTTTCGGCAACTTCATGAACTCGTATGATATCGGCACCGTTAATGACAGATTTCACTGCTACAGCAAGCGATTCTGGCAAACGACTTTTTGCCGGCTTATGCTTACCAAATTTTCTCGAAAGTCCAACCATGATGGGACACTGATGTCTTTCCAAAAAATCCAAGTTTTCAATCAGTTCAAGGTTTTGTTCTCTTGTTTTTCCAAAACCAAAACCGGGATCTATAGCAATACGATCAAGCCCTATACCAGCTGATAAACACACCGAGATGCGGTGACCTAAATAATCACTTACCTCAGAAACCAAATTATTATATACTGTATCACTCATCATTGTCGACGGTGAACCCCTCATATGCATCAATACGACACACGCACCACTATTAGCAGCAACCTCTAGAGATCCTTCACCTTCTAAAGCGGTTACATCATTTAGTACAGTTGCACCAGCTTCTATGGCTTTTTCCATTACATAGGAATGACGTGTGTCCACTGAAATTATAGCACCTAATTTAGCCAGTTCCGTTATTACCGGTAAGACTCGCCGTAGTTCTTCATCAAGGGCGACGGGTACTGCACCTGGCCGGGTGGATTCACCACCTAGATCAAGAATATCAGCACCATCTCGAAGTAGCCTTTTACCATGCTCGATCGCATGCTCTTTGTCAAAAAAATCTCCACCATCAGTAAAACTATCCGGAGTTACGTTCACGATTCCCATAACTAGAGGTCGTTCAAGAGATAGGTTGGCAAAATTACGCAAATTAACCTTCAGGTTGAGGCTCGGGGGTCAAATTACCGGAGTAGTCTCCGTCTGTGCCTTTCTTAAGTCCATCACCACTAGTTGGTACTGACGATTTTACGCTATTATCTGAGTTGTCTTCATTTACATCGGGGCGAGATATAACACCTCCGCTGAGTAACGCGTCAACATCACTACCGCTTAAGGTTTCATATTCCAACAGAGCCTGTGCAAGCGCCTCTAGATCATCCGACTTATCAGTTAAAACCTTTCGCGCTTTATCTTCAGCCTCTTCGATTAAACGGCGTACCTCTTCATCTATCAATTTAGCTGTTGCGTCAGCGACATTCTTGTGACGCGCCACTGAATGCCCTAGAAAAACTTCTTCATCATTGTCCGTATAGCGCAAACGACCAAGCTTATCGCTAAAGCCATATTCGGTAACCATACGACGCGCCATATTAGTTGCCTGTTGAATATCATTACCCGCGCCTGTCGTAACATTCTCCGCACCAAACGTCAGTTCCTCGGCTAATCGACCACCGAACATGACCGCTAACTTTGACTCTAACTCTAGCTTAGAGTAGCTATATTTATCACGTTCCGGTAGCGACATTGTTACACCCAAAGCCCGCCCCCGTGGAATAATTGTAACCTTATGAAGCGGATCATGTTTAGGGACATTAATTCCAACAATAGCGTGACCGGCCTCGTGATATGCTGTTAGTGCCTTTTCATCATCGGTCATAACCATTGAACGACGCTCCGCGCCCATCATAACCTTATCTTTGGCTTCTTCAAAATTTGACATGGTGACCATCCGCCCACCTGTCCTAGCTGCCAATAACGCTGCCTCATTAACTAGGTTTGCTAAATCGGCTCCTGAAAATCCCGGGGTACCGCGTGCTATTACCTTAGCATTAACATCTGGTGCGATTGGCACGTTACGCATGTGTACCTTAATAATTTTTTCTCGGCCGACAATATCTGGATTAGGAACAGTAACCTGGCGATCAAAACGACCAGGACGCAGCAAAGCTGGATCCAGTACATCCGGACGGTTTGTCGCAGCAATTAGAATAACGCCTTCATTAGATTCAAAGCCATCCATCTCAACTAGCATTTGGTTCAGAGTTTGCTCCCGCTCGTCATTCCCACCGCCCAGTCCTGCGCCACGGTGGCGACCAACGGCATCAAGTTCATCAATAAAAATAATACATGGTGCACTTTTTTTACCTTGCTCAAACATATCACGGACGCGACTTGCTCCAACCCCCACAAACATCTCAACAAAGTCGGAGCCAGAGATTGTAAAAAATGGCACATTTGCTTCACCAGCGATAGCGCGCGCCAATAATGTCTTGCCCGTACCAGGAGGGCCAACCAGCAGACAACCTTTAGGGATTTTACCACCGAGACGTTGGTACTTGGCAGAATCCTTTAGAAACTCCACAATTTCTTCAAGTTCTTGTTTAGCCTCATCAATGCCGGCAACATCTGCAAAAGTTACACGGCCTGTTTTTTCAGTAAGCAATTTAGCCTTAGACTTACCAAAGCCCATGGCCTTGCCCCCTCCACCTTGCATCTGACGCATAAAAAATATCCATACACCAATTAACAACAGCATAGGAAACCAAGAAATAAGAATCCCAAATAAAGACAACCCATCTTCAACGGGTATTGCGGTTATATGAATACCTTTCTTACTTAAATTTGGAATAAGTGTTGGGTCTTCAGGTAAAAACGTTTTAAATGCACGCCCATCTCCATAATGACCTGTGGCATTTTTACCTTGAATTGTTACGTCCCGGACATCGCCGCTCTCCACTGAACCTAGAAAATCAGAGAATGCAAGTGACATATATGGCCCTTGCTTTGAGGAACCTTGAAACATATTGAACAACGTGAATAACAACAGGCCAATAATCACCCAAAGCGCTATATTTTTTTTAAAATTCAAAATCTTATCTTCCTTTAACAAGTAAAATAACAGACCATTTACCACACAGTAAATTTTTGCTTAACATCTATTTTTAGATAGTCTAAAAATTTAGTTTAGCAACTTATGTCTAACATTCAATATACTATTTACAGCAGATTATATAGACTATTAGGCCCAACTAAGTTTCTATATCCAGCAGTAAGATTTATTAATCGCTAAAATTAAATTATCCTTATCCATACGCCTATATTTTAGGCTGGGAACTTCCACAACCCCATTATCGTCAAACAATGTGGGAAGTGTGATTCTGACAGGATGGGGTATGGGAATATTTTTTAATTCAGGACATTTTTTGACAATTTCGATCCAACCTTTTTTACCCAGCCCACCCAATTTACCAGTGGCCCCTCTTGGACCAGAAATTTCTACGTCAAACAAACCATCCCAATTAAAATCATCGCCGGCAACAACTATTTTTACTGTAATTGACCGTTGATCTCGACACACGATCAGCTTAGAGCCTTCAAATATAAACCGGCACCCACCTAATGTAAAATTAGACATTTCGATAGATTTAATCTTTTTCATCGAGTGTTTTATACGTTCACGGCGTGGCGGGTAAATATTTCCACTTAATTCTGAAATAATTTTAACTAAGACACGCTCCATAATAGGGTCCGGTAAATGTTTTAAGGCTTCCACGTGAACAACACCGTACAATTCGGGCAGAATGCGGACGGCTCGTTCGCAAAACACGTTTACAACTTCAGAAAACTGTTGGCGAAGATTAGCAAAGTGCTCTATCAGTCTGAGGATTCTCCGTGGCAACAATCCCCGTTGCTCGAGCCTCCCAACCAATCGACGTACTCTAGTTCGTTGGAAGGCTAAATTATTATTTGATGGATCTTCGATCCAGCTCTGCTGCCTTTCAATTAAAAATTGACTCAAGAAAGTTTTTGATACGCCCAAAAGGGGTCTTATCAACATAACACCCTCAAGACCCACCATCGAACTCATCGAAGCTAATCCATCCAAACCGCTACCACGTTCTGCCCGCAACAAAAAAGTCTCTACTTGATCTTCAAGGTGATGGGCCGTCATTAATACATTAGTTTTATTTTCACGACACCAGTGTGCCATTAGAGAATACCTGGCATTTCGAGCTGCTGCTTGTATTCCGGTGACTGGCTTTTGTCCAACCCATGATAAGGTTTTGTGGCCAATTCCCAACGCTGCCAACCATTTTGAGACTTTCAGCGCCTCCTTTGCCGCACCCTTCCGTAACCCGTGATCTACCGTAAGCGCTACAATATTATGGTGATTAGTCTTTGCCCAATCAGCTAGAAGTAAACAAAGCGCCATACTATCAGCACCACCTGAGACAGCCACTGCAATAGAAATTTTATTACTTAGGAAACCGCGAAAAGGCTTGAGCAGAGCGTCCATTTTTTCAATATAAGGGGCTTTCTCCACCATTAAAAACCCCTGGATCACTTACAACTTGATCGCTTAAACTCTCGGTCCAGGTGTTTTTTGATATTTTCTGAGACATCAGGATAATCCTTAGCAAGCTTACTAAAGGTTGCACATGCATCTTGTTTTTTCTTCAAATTTGCAAGTGACATTCCTAGCTTCAACAAAGAGCTCGGTGCTTTTACCCCTTTTGGCGCTTGTTGGTACCCGCGCAAAAATGCCTCAGCAGCGGGCCTATAATTTTTTCTGACATAAAATGATTCACCTAACCAATAACGAGCATTGGGCGTCAACTCATTTTTCGGATATCTCTGGATAAATTCAGCAAATGCCAATTCCGCATTATTATATTGAGTTTTTCGCAAAATTGATAACGCGTAAAGGTACTGAACTTTCGGCGTACCTTTGGGCAGTATAAATTTCTGTTGTAGTTGATTATTGGGAGAATTAGAATTCAAAGGTACACCATTTTGTACACCTTTATTTTCTTGAAGTTTAATTTCACGTAAATTAGTTTCGCTAATTTCTCCGAGAACGCCAGGTTTACCTGAAGATACTATTGGTCCTCCTGTCGGCGCTCCAATCGTTTTTACACCAATCGCTTGAGGTGCCGCGGATAGATTTTGTTCCTTAGCCCCCAAAAACCTTTTACCACCCTCACTGGCAGCATTCTCGAGGCGAGTTAACCTAAAATCAATATCACTTACGAGCTTATCAAGCCGAACTTTAATTCCGTCCACGTTATGACTTATACTTTCAATTCGATTAGTTGAGCTTTGCAGTTCACCTCTCAGCCCAGCTAGACGGTCCTCCAAACGAATAATATTTGCGCTGCCAAGCGCTCCCTGAGGCGTGCCCACCAACGACACTTGCCCAGAAATATTTGAAGGTATTTCTCCTTTATAGACCCGACGACTAAGCACCTGAACATCTCGTTCTAATCGATCAAGTTTATCTGAAATATTATCAAAACCCATACCTTGAGAATAGGCAACCTTTGCATCCGCAGCAAAAACTACGCTAATAATAAAAACAATTTTTATATACTTATTCATTGGATATAACGCTCTTTATTTTTGCGCAAAGCAAATTTAACTGTCGAGCAGTTTGACGTATAAATTCAGATAAATAAAGGCGGTTTTTTTTTACAATAGTAAAAAGCTTAGATGATTTTGACGTTGACTTATATAAAGTGGCGCTCGCCTTACCCAATATGTAGGAAGGCAAGCGCCAGAATGCTTCGATCAGTGAACTTTATTTGGCTACGATTGTAACTCCACGGCGATTCTGCGACCATGACGAACTATCATGACCAAGCGCCACTGGGCGTTCTTTACCGTAAGAAATCGTTTTTACACGATTAGGACTAACACCCAAAGCCACTAAAAAGTCTTTAGCAGCATTTGCTCTGCGTTCGCCAAGCGCTAGATTATATTCTCGGGTGCCTCGTTCATCAGCATGCCCCTCTACCATCACCTTAATACTACCATATTTTTTCAACCAAGCTGCTTGCTTTTCCAAAGTTGTTCGCGCTCCGGCATTCAAACTAGACTTATTCAAAGCATAAAAAACACGATCACCCACGTTTACAACTAAATCTTGAGAGGAACCTGGGGTAATCGAAAACCCTTGTTGAGATTTTTTTCCACCTTTAGACGTATCACCGCCACCCGCAACATTGCCGGTTTCTGTTGACGTTGATTCACACGCCGTAACAATAAATAATGCTGCAATCAAAACTACTAAATTCTTTAAATTCATATTCTGGTCCCCCTGATCGGAACGTCTGTTAAAAAAAACGAACCACGCTATGTCGTGATCCAAACATTATTATTCAAATAGCCTAACTGAAGCTAATGGAGTCATTCTTTATCACAATAATCAGAAATTACGACACAAAAAACAAAAAAAGTCCAAAAAAAGTCCAAAACCATTAATATTATTGATGATAAAGCTTATACAAACAGTTATAGCTAACAAAAACTAAGGAATCAAGGGCGACCATGCGGGATCAGATGCATCCATCGGCGTTACAATTTCACGCTCGTTATAACCGGTTAAGTCAATTGAATATAGACGCGAGACTACACCTCCTTTTTTACTAACAGGTGTCTCCCGAAAAAACATAATTACACGACCATTTGGCGACCAGGTCGGTGATTCCACTAAGAACCCCGCTGCGAGCGAGCGCTCCCCCCTTCCGTCCACATCCATAACACCTATAGAAAACTTACCTTTAGTCATTTTAGTAAAGGCTATAAGGTCACCTCTTGGAGACCAAACTGGTGTCGCATAGCTGCCTTTCCCAAAACTAATTCGCTTCACCTTTCCACCGTTTGCACTCATAACATAAATTTGCTGAGTGCCACTACGGTCAGAATTAAAAACTATTTGGCGTCCATCAGGGGAATAGTGGGGAGAGGTATCAATATACGAATTTTTTGTTAATTGCTTCACCTTCCGGGTCCCTAGATCCATCGAATAAATATCCGTTTTACCGTTTCTTGCCATACTCATAATCACGCCGTCACCATCTGGCGAAAACCGGGGGGCAAAGGTCATACCGGGAAAATCACCTAATACTTCTGAGCGGCCAGAATCTAAATTATAGAGATAAACTCTTGGAACATTCCCAAAATAAGACATGTATGTTATTTCTTGGCGAGTCGGAGAAAAACGAGGCGTTAGCACCATAAACTTAGGACTAGATGATCCCGGTCCATCGGTGAGAAATTCGTGATTTTCACCGTCTTGATCCATAATTGCCAAATACTTTTCCCGCGATGTTCCCTTTTTCTCTATGTCCAAACTCAGTGGTGTATTAATTACTTTATCGCTACGTTTTTTTTCCGCAATATAAACAATACGAGTATCAAAATAACCACTTTCTCCCGTCAACCGTTTATAAATAGAGTCAGCTATAATATGGGAAATTCGACGCCAATTCCCAGGTTTGGTTGAATAGACCAGACCAATCATTTGTTTTTCTGCAAATACATCCCAAAGGCGAAACTGTACTTTTAATTTATTATTAGAATCAATTTCCACCTTACCCTGTAAAAGCGCCTGGGCTTTGAGAAGCCGCCAATTAACAAATATTGGATTTATATCAATAGATTTTTCAACATCAATAAATGCTTTTTCATCAATAGCAGCAAAAAGCCCAGAACGAACCAGATCAGCCTTGATCACCCTAGCTATACTGCGACCATAATTTAATTCTTTCTCCGAACTCCCTAATAAATTATTCACAGCCACAGGTATTGGCTTTACCACACCGCGGGTTATATCAACCCGAAGCTCAGCTTGACATGGCAATGCATTAAACCAAATAAAAAAACCTGCAAACATTATGACGCCGTAATGTTTGGTAAATCCAAACACATAATTTGTAAAATCTGATGTTTTTAAAAACATTTTTCTACCTCCCTAACATTTCTCTGGGATTAAATGTAAGTTTTATATCTTTCCATATATCATATCTATTAGCAGGTAAAATATAGGGCTGACAGCTTGGGTTTAAAACAGCGCGCAAAGCGCTTTCACCCGCAGCTAATTTAAATGGATCAGATGTTAGCTCTGATCTATTTGTAATAATTGCATTCAAGACGTCTCCATTAGGGCGTAATTTAACTTGGATTTCAACAATTATATCCTGAGCTTTTTTGGAACCTGCCTGAAAATTCCAGCAGGGCTCCATTTTTTTTTTAACAGCATTAATCATCGCGTGGCGCTCATTCATACTTACACCTTTGTCCAAATCAAATTCTGTCGGTTGTCTAGATAAAGATTTTGATAAGCGTTTCATTAAATCAGAATCCATCTTTACTTTTTTCTTCGCTTTTTGTTTATTTTTAGAAACTGGAATTTTGAATTCTTTTTCAAGGTTTTTTAAAACCATCGCGAATCTATCTGGTGGCTCTGGTTTGCGTCGAGGACGCACTTTAGCTAATTTTCTTAGGGCCTTTAGTTTTGTTTTTGGTTTTTTAATCAATTCCACCATAGTTTTTGTTTTTGTTTTTGGTGGCGGTGGAACAATCTCTCGCTCTTTTTTAGGTATGTTTAACGGTGCTGAAATTTTTTTTTCATTAATAACAGGCGGTTTTTTTTGGGTCTTTGTTTTTTTCTTCGATGGCCTTTTTCCTAATTTGGAAATAGACGGTATGTTCGTAGTTAATGCCATCGGAACAATTTCGACTACCATCGGGATCTCTTGCTCTAATGACGTTTTTTGGATTACTGGCAAACCGTACACACCTAGCGTAATTATAAAAGCATGAAGAAGGATCGAAACAAAAATACTTGAGCGCATCTACTTTATTTTTTCCCAACTTTTCGACTTAACGTCTTTCTAGTTTTTTTACCTCGATTTTTTTTAGCAACGGATTGTGGCGATTCTGTAATTAATGCAACTTTTTTAAAACCTGCAGCACTAAGACCTCCCATTACTTGCATAATCCTACCATACTTAATCGACTTATCACCACGAACAAAAATTCGTATTTCCGGATTAGCTCCAGTAATAGCAATTAGGCGGGGAGCCAAGGCAGATAGCTCTATTTTTTTATCTTGTAGAAAAATTTGTCCGCCAGCCTTGACCGTAATCGCTAAGGGTTCCACTTGATCACGAATAAGACCGGCCTTAGTTTTCGGCAAATCAACTTGGACGCCGACCGTTAATAGTGGCGCTGTCACCATAAAGACCACGAGCAATACTAGCATAACATCGACCATTGGCGTCACGTTAATATCAGCAATTGGGCGCGATTTATCTCGTCGCCCTGAGCTCATTCGGCGACCACCTCTATCGCCCCGTTCAAGTGCTCCCGACATACTATTGGCGCCCTTCCATTTGCCGCAGGATAATAGCAGAAAATTCACTAGAAAAATCATCCAATCGCGCTGCATAGCGATCCAAATCTTTAGAAAGTTTATTATAGGCTATTACAGCGGGAATTGCAGCAACAAGGCCAAGCGCTGTTGCAAATAATGCTTCAGCAATGCCAGGAGCCACGACCGCAAGGCTTGTATTTTTAGTAATTGAAATAGCTTGGAAACTATTCATTATTCCCCAAACGGTACCAAACAAACCCACAAAGGGCGCAGTCGATCCGGTGGAGGCAAGTATAGTCATTTGACGCTCTATCCGTTCAATTTCTCTGCTCACAGTTACATGCATTACACGATCTATTCGCTCCATAAGACTGGAGCTAGAATCTCGCACCCCACCGCCATCAACAGAACGTCGCCACTCTCTCATTGCAGCAGAAAAGACAGCTGACATTGGATCCGCTGGATGTGCACCAATACGATCATGAAGTGCATCTAACGACCCCCCTGACCAGAAACTACTTTCAAATGCCTCAGCTGATGAGTTTAATTTTCTAAGACGTAAAATTTTCTCAACGATTATCGCCCAACACCAAATAGATGCAATAAACAAGAAAACCATTACAGCCTTTACTATTATATCAGCCTTCAAAAACAAGGCCCATACAGAGAAATCGTTGGCTGCAACAGCTCCAATAATTTGGGCAGCCTGCACTGTATTACCATCCATCTTTAACCGTCACCTTTCAATAGTATTAAATCAGATATCCGATTGCGTAATGCTATTGGGATACGCACTGGGTTCCCATTAGAACTAATACACGCAAGCTTTATTTCCATCAAAACCAGCTCTTGACTTCCTCTCTTTATATTTTGTCGCATTCGAATACTTGCCCCTCGAACCATTAAAATTTCAGTCTCAACTTCCAATAAATCATCAAGCATACCCGGGTTAAAAAATTCAACATTACATGTTCGCACAACAAAGCTGACACCATAATTTTTTCCGTTGTCTTGGTGCTCATAACCGATTGTACGCAACATTTCAGTGCGGGCGCGTTCTGAAAATTTTAAATAATTAGCGTAATACACAATACCGCCGGCATCTGTATCCTCATAATACACCCTTACCCCTAATCTATACTTGCCCTCAACAATTAAAGTAGAAGATGAGCTAATTTTATTCATTGATTGGAACTACTTCTTTACGCGTTAATAAATCCATTTGATTTAGGTTTTTTGGCGCCTCAACACCAAGATGTCGATAAGCCCCTTCAGCCAACATGCGACCCCTTGATGTTCGCATTAAGAGGCCCTGCTGAATGAGATAAGGCTCAATCACTTCCTCAATAGTATCACGCTCTTCAGAAAGTGCGGCAGAAAGTGTCTCAGCCCCAACCGGGCCGCCGCCGTAATTACTTAAAATACATTTGAGATATCGACGATCCATGGAGTCTAAACCGAGGACATCAACATCCAATCGGTTCAGCGCAGTATCTGCATATTCTGCATCTACCGTAACAATCCGGTCAACCATTGCAAAATCCCTCACACGCCTCATAAGACGCCCGGCAACACGTGGGGTACCGCGAGAACGTCTGGCTATTTCAGCGGCACCATCGTCACTTAATTCTAAGTTTAAAACTTGGGCATTTCGACTAACTATTCCTTGTAACTCTTCAGGTGTATAAAAGGAGAGCCGCAAAGGAATACCAAAGCGATCCCGAAGCGGTGTTGATATTAAGCCCGAACGCGTAGTTGCTCCCACCAGCGTAAAAGGCTGCAGGTCTATTCGGACAGAACGGGCAGCAGGCCCTTCGCCAATAATGAGATCAAGTTGAAAGTCTTCAACAGCCGGATATAAAATTTCCTCGACAGCCGGACTAAGACGGTGGATCTCATCAATGAACAGAACATCACGCGCTTCAAGATTGGTCAATATTGCCGCAAGATCACCCGCTTTGGCAATCACTGGACCAGAAGTTGCCCTAAAGCCAACGCCTAACTCACGTGAAACAATCTGTGCCAAGGTTGTTTTACCAAGGCCAGGAGGGCCAAAAAGCAATACGTGATCCATAGCTTCACCACGGCCTCGGGCTGCTTCCACAAAAATTCGCAAGTTATCACAAACTGAGCGCTGGCCAGCAAATTCGTCTAAAGTTTGCGGGCGCGTTTTTAAATCACCAATGTCAGCCGCGTTCTTGCCAAGGTCAACTAAACGTTTCTCATCCATTAGCACTTAACTCTGCGAGCCCTTCTTTGATGAGCACTTCAACAGAAGCATCACCAATGACTGTTGCCGCAACTTGATGAACCGCACGAAAGGCATCGGATCTTCCATAGCCTAAATTAACTAGAGCAGAAACGGCATCATTAAGATTTTGATTTGCTCTATCCGTATTTTTCCTTCCATCAGAAATTGATTTTACTTCAAAATTTAGTGCGATAGTAGTAATTTTATCTTTTAATTCAGTTACAATCCGCGTAGCTAATTTAGGGCCAACCCCCGGCGCATGTGTTATGGCCGTTTGATCTCGAGCAACGATGGCTTGCACTAAATTATCAGGCGGCAAAGCAGATAAAATTGCCAAACACACTTTAGCTCCTACGCCCTGCACAGTTATCAAAAGCTTAAAACACGCTTGCTCAGCTTCGTCAGAAAAGCCGTAAAGATGAATATGATCCTCGCGTACGTGGGTTTCGATAATAACGGAAACTTCACCCGTCACACCAACCAAAACATCTAATGTACGGTTAGAACAATAAACCAAATAGCCAATTCCATTTACATCTATAACTGCGTAGCCATCTCCGGTCTTATCAACTTGGCCTGTCAATTTGGCAATCATCTTTGCAACCCGGACGATTGCTCAGATAGTTTCAAAGACTGTCGGTGATGGGCGTGGCAAATCGCAATGGCTAAAGCATCTGCTGAATCCGCAGATTGAAAGTCACAACCTGGCAACAAGGTATTTATCATCATTTGAACCTGTTCCTTGGATGCATGTCCTGACCCAACCAAAGATTTTTTTATTAAATTTGGTGAATACTCTGCTACACGTAAACCAAATTTCGACGGCACAAACAAGGCAATGCCGCGTGCTTGGCCCAACTTTAATGCAGAGGCCGGGTTAACATTAACGAAAGTTTCTTCAACAGCAGCCTCTTTGGGCTGAAATCGCTCAATAACAAGGAGGAGGCCATCATGCAGCTGTACAAGTCTTTCAGCTAAACTTAAATTAGGATCACTCTTAACTACACCATCGCCAGCATAAATCAGGCGGTTACCATCGGTCTCAATAACGCCCCAACCCATATTACGTAATCCGGGATCAATGCCGAGTAATTTCATAAGCCCTCAATGTCTATATAACAAAAACCTAAACTTCCAAAAGGATTATAAATGTTACTCGTTAACTAAGCCCTAAAATTAAACGCTTAGCTTAGCCATAGTTTCGTCAGAAATCTCAAAATTTGCTGCAATGCGCTGCACATCATCATTATCTTCCAGAGATTCAAGCAGAAGAATTATTGATCCAGCTTCTTTTTCACCAACCTCAATTGTATTTTGAGGACGCCAAACTAACTTAGCAGACTCAGGATCACCTAATGCGTCAGACAAGGCTTCACTGACCTTATGAAAATCTTCAGGCTGACAAAATATGGTATGTCCAATTTCATCATTTTCTACATCTTCTGCGCCTGCCTCAAGCGCTGCCTCAAAAACAATATCGACTGAACCTATTTCACCTCGATAATGAATGCTCCCCATTTTATCAAACATAAAGCTTACCGAACCAGTTTCCGCCAAATTGCCACCATTCTTGGCAAATGCTGTTCTAATATCAGAAGCGGTACGATTACGATTATCTGTTAAAGCTTCAACTATTATTGCAGTACCCCCGGGACCGTAGCCCTCATAACGGACTTCATCATAGTTTTCACCTTCATCACCTCCAGCAACCTTTTTTATAGCTCTATCTATGTTCTCTTTCGGCATATTTGCTGCTCGACATGCTATAATGGCAGATCGGAGCCTGGGGTTTGCATCTGGATCAGGCATGCCTGATTTAGCTGCAACCGTTACCTCACGGATCAATTTTGCAAAAACCTTAGCACGTTTTTTGTCCTGTGCCCCTTTTCGGTGCATAATATTTGAAAACTGGGAATGGCCTGCCATTGAGTAATACTTCTACTTAAGTTGATCCTAATTATAATCTTAGCATATTTATACAAACTGTAAAATGACCCATGCAACTGAATCTAACAATTGATCTAGAGCATCGGCAGGTGCCCTGCTAACCTGCCACCAATTCGTATAGGTTCAATACGTATTGCATGACCTGTATCATTGTTTGTTTCTAAGAATACACCACAAACGGTACCTACACCTTCTGAAGGTGACAAGCGTTCAGATGGCATTTTTTTCAAAAATCGATCGATCGCAGCACCAGGTTTCATTCCGATAACCGAATCATAGTCACCACACATTCCTAGATCTGTTTGATAGGCTGTACCCTTTTTCAAAATTTGTGCATCCGCTGTTGGGATATGAGAGTGTGTTCCAACTACCATTGAAACTCGTCCGTCAAGATATTGCCCAATCGCCATTTTTTCAGAAGTTGCCTCAGCATGTACATCAACGACAGCACAATCAAAACCATCACCCATTTTCTTGTTCAAAAGCTCTCTATCGATAGCCATAAATGGATCATCAAGGCTCTCCATAAAAAGGCGCCCCATTACTTGACCAACAAATACTTGAGCACCATTTCGTGCTTCAAAAATGCCGGAACCATTGCCAGGTGTGTGCTCTGGATAGTTGAGGGGTCGTAGTAAACGTGGCTCCTTATCAATATAATTAATGATTTCACGTTGATCCCACGCATGGTTCCCGGTCGTTATCACATCGACCCCAAGTTCGAAGAATTGATTGCATATTTTTTCTGTAATCCCAAACCCGTGCGCTGCATTTTCGCCATTTACCATTACAAAGTCAGGCGACAGTTCTCTGATTATCTGCGGAAGATGGGTGTCCAGTCCAACCCTCCCTGATTTACCCATTACATCACCAAAGTAGACTAGCCTCATTTAAACACTCGTATTAGGTCGTGAAATATTAAAATTTTAACAGCCCTTTCTCAGTAATAACCCCATCAATGCGCTGATCAAATTCATTATGAGGCACATTTTCGACACCTTGACCTGCATAACAAATACCAATTACCACAAGTTTTTGATTTTGATTCTTAGCTTTGGATCGCAATATTTTTAACGTGCGGTCATAATAGCCTCCCCCATAACCAAGGCGATACCCTTCCATATCAAACGCCAACAGTGGAACAAGCAACATATTCGGCTTGCCCACTGGCTGACAAGCAGCAGGCTCAAGAATCCCTAGATTCGACAATATCAAGCTATCATCAGGTTTCCACTTACGAAATATCAATTTCTCATCAATTGCGATGACAACTGGCAATAAACAGGCCCAGCCCAGCTGATATAGTTTAGTTAATAACGGCTTTACGTCTGCTTCACTCCCAATCGGCAAATATCCAGCCACGGTTTTATCAACCTCGCCAGCAAAATGTGTACAAAAAATCTCAATTAATTTAAATTCAATAGACTTTTTATTTTTTTTTGCTAGATCCTCACGGCGAAGGAGCGCGGCACTTCGTAAATTATTTTTTTGTAATTTAATTTTATAGGCTAAATTCAAAAATCGATCTTCCTGTAACAATTAGGTGACGCCGCAAAGGCCGGTCTGCGTCTGATCATCCTAGGCCGGTAGGTCTAGGTGGGCGCCGTATGCTATACCCAAGAGTATGGCAGGGACAGCTCCCGATTGGTAGATATTGGCCCTGGAGATTTATCACACTTCTCGAGCCCCGCAGCGTCAATTCTATCTTTAGACGGCTTCTAACTTTTCTGCAATGCTTTCAATACGAGCCGTCATCAATTCGAGATCATTTACCGCAAAAGTGTTTTGAGCAACATTCGACTGTTTATCCTTAACCGCATCAAGTTCCGTATATAGTTCCGAAAGCTCATCAGCACATAAAAGGCTGGTCATAACAAGAAGGCGCGCGTCACCAACCTGCCCCACTTTAGCAACAAGTTCATCGACCCGGCGATCAACGTATTCCGCCAGTTGGGTTAGATGAGCTTCCTCACCATTATCGCAAGAAATATCATATTTTCTGCCATTGATCGTAACGGTTACCTGAGCCACATTAGCTACCTAATATTTCTCTAATTTGATTTATCGTGGTATTCAGTCTCTCTGAAGCTAATTTATTTTTCTCGCGCAATTCGGCTATATCCCCATGCGCAACGATAAGCTCTGCATCTGTCTTTTTTAATTTATCAACGGATGCAACTTTATCATCAACGGCCCTCTCTAGCCTAGCAAAGGCCTCTTCAAGTTTTATTTTTGAGGCCTGTGCAGAAGAAGTATTTTGATTAATGTCGTTTGCCAAGAATTGTTAAGCTCCTTATTTAGGAAAAGAGATTACGCCTTTGTATATAATTTCGTCAACCGCAGGATTGTCAAACAGACTATTACGGTTCATTCAAAGGATGGGGGTTGACGAAACGCTTCTACTTTAGGATTGTTATCCTGGATAATTGGGCCTTAACCGAGACTTAAGATCTAAATTTTTTGTATTTATCGCAAGTAATGGAGAAACTAATGGCCCTAAGGGTAGCAATTAATGGATTTGGCAGGATTGGTAGATTAGTTTATCGGGCTATTCTCGAATCAAACAATAATGAAATAGAAGTCGTCGGTATTAATGATTTAGGCCCAACTGAGTCCAATGCACATCTTTTAAAGTTTGATTCAACCCATGGAATTCTGCCGCAAAACATAGTGGTTGATGGTAACACGATAGATGCTGGTCAGGGGCCCGTTCGCGTTACAGCAGAACGAGACCCAACTAATTTACCGTGGAAAGAACTGAACGTTGACATAGCTCTCGAATGTACTGGCTTTTTTGCAAGCAAAGAAAAGGCAACTGCCCACCTGACGGCAGGTGCCAAACGGGTTATAGTTTCGGCCCCAGCAATTGGCGCAGATATTACTGTTGTATATGGCGTAAATTCAGATCAAATCACAGGTGATCATTTGGTTATATCAAATGCCTCTTGTACAACAAATTGCTTGGCACCCGTGGCCTATGTTTTAAATAATGCAGTCGGAATTGAACGTGGCTTTATGACGACAATCCACGCATTTACGGGTGATCAAAGAACTGTTGATACACTTCATGACGACCTCCACAGATCTCGAACAGCGTCTTCTTCAATGATCCCAACCTCTACAGGAGCCGCAAAAGCTGTTGGGCTGGTTCTTCCAGAATTAAATGGGAAATTGGATGGTACATCAGTTAGGGTGCCCACACCCAATGTTTCTTTGATTGACTTTACCTTCACCCCAGGCAAAGACACCAGCGTTGTTGAGATTAACAATGCGATTTCTGCTGCTGCAAAGAGCGGCCCACTCAAAGGTATTCTAGGTACCAACAACCTACCTTTAGTTTCAATCGATTTTAACCACAATCCACATAGCTCAGTGTTTGATTTATCGGAAACCCAGGTGATAGAAGGAAAGTTTGTTCGGGTCTTAAGCTGGTACGATAACGAATGGGGATTCTCTAACAGAATGTTGGACACAGCACTAGCCGTAGGGGCTACCATCGGATAGGAAATTAAACAACCAAAACAGTAAAAAATTTAATTTAAATTCAAAAGCTAGTCATTTGGGTCGTAGAAAACCAAATTAGGGATGTCGTTTTCATCTTCAATTCGACCACGCAATTCAAGTGTATTGCGATCAGGATCGCGCAAAAAAACTGAGACATGGCCGTCGCGGCCAAAAGTTACAGGTCCTTGAGAAATAGTAATATTATTCTCCTCAAGCATTTTTAGAGTTGCCAAAATAGAATCAACGCGAAGGGCTATGTGAGTGAAACCTGTATGTTTTTCTGGCACATCCATTAATATATTTTTACCGTGATTAAGGTCTTCCCCGTTAACCACAAGATTGATTTCAACACCATTAGCATTTTTCATGACAATTACATCATCAAAATCCACTTCAACTTCAATTTTAAAACCTAAAAATTCATAATATTCGACTGATCGCTTTCTATCCGTAATGCGAATACCCACGTGATCAAATTGTTCAATATTTATCATTTTATACCTACTCCAACTAAATTTTCATATAATACTTAATCTAACAGCCTAGACATGATCATAAAATTTAACTTTCAAAATGTCTCCTAAAATGACATAGTAATTGTAAAAACATTGCCACAAAACTAGGCTAATCTCATAGACCTTTGAAAACTAACACCATTGATGTCTAACAAGAAATCAAAATCACGGTGCCGTCTCTATCTGATCACGCCACCTACAATTACACTAAACACCTTCAAGGAAGATTTGGCAGATGCCTGCGACGGAGGTGATGTTGCTTGTATACAACTGCGGCTTAAAGGTGCTGATAGAGATGAAATATTACGAGCGATCGATACACTAGCACCCATTGCACAAGAACGAAACATTGCTTTTATACTTAACGACAACCCAGAGTTAGCCGCACAAACTGGTTGCGATGGTGTTCATATAGGCCAGAGAGACTCAATATATGAACAAGCGCGAGATATTGTTGGCAATAATGCTATTGTTGGAGTTACCTGTCACGATAAGCGCTACCTAGCAATTGACGCTGCTCAAAAGGGGGCTGATTATGTTGCATTTGGCGCCTTTTTTAAAACCAATACAAAAAAAACTGCTAGCCAGCCAGAAATAGAAATTCTAGACGCCTGGAGCACAATGACTACAGTTCCATGCGTAGCTATTGGCGGTATTACCCACAAAAATTGCCACTCTCTTATTCAGGCTGGCGCAAATTTTTTAGCGGTAGTGTCCGCAATATGGGACTATGGGGCAGGCCCTGGGGCTGCAGTAAAAGCCTTCAATGATATAATAAGACAGAACCGCTAAATCCAAATTTTTTAACTCCACCATTGCCGCATGCACAACAAAATGCTAAGTTCCGCGGCTTTAAAAGGACGCTCAAATTAATACTAATTATAAAGTAGTTTAACCTATGAAAATCAATGGAAACTCAATCCGTCCAGGTAATGTAATTGAACACCAAAATCGCTTATGGCGTGCCGTAAAAATTCAGCACACACAACCCGGTAAAGGTGGGGCTTATTTACAAGTCGAGCTAAAGGATTTGCGTAGCGGGACCAAACTCAATGAGCGCTTTCGATCATCAGAAACCGTGGAACAAGTTCGACTTGATCAAAAGGAATTTCAATACCTTTATGCCGAAGGAGATATGCATACCTTCATGGATACCGAGACATACGATCAAATTTCGTTAAATGCTGATCTGATCGGCGAAGACCGTGTCATCTATCTGCAGGACGGAATGTCGGTGGTTATTGAAAGCTTTGAAGATGACCCAATTGGCCTGAACTTACCAACGCAAGTCGCCTTAGAAGTGGTAGAGGCTGATGCCGTCGTCAAGGGTCAAACGGCTGCCTCTAGTGCCAAACCAGCCTTGTTAGAAAATGGTATTCGCACGAGTGTGCCTCCACACATTGAAACTGGAACTCGCGTGATGATCAATACTGAAGATGGTTCCTATGTCGAACGGGCAAAAGGCTAAATGGCCACACTTCAATCTGCTAATATTACGGTTATGGTAAAAGCGGCTCGCAAGGCCGCAGGCAAGTTAAAACGAGATTATGGTGAGGTTGAACAGCTGCAAGTTTCAACTAAAGGGCCCGCGGACTTTGTAACAGTAGCAGATATTCGCACTGAAGAAATGCTCCGTGATTCACTCGCTCATGCACGGCCCGAATATGGATTTCTAATGGAAGAATCAGGTACAATAGCAGGTAATGATCCTAACAGAAGATGGATTATTGATCCAATCGATGGCACAACTAATTTTATTCATGGTATTCCTTACTTTGCGATCTCTATCGCACTTGAAGAAAACAATCAAATTACTGCAGGCGTAATTTACGAGCCAATTAACGATCAAATGTTTTGGGCAGAAAAAGGCAATGGGGCATGGCTTAACGATCGACGCATGCGGGTTTCTGGTCGCTCACAAATGGAACAATCAATTTTTGCCACAGGTATTCCATTTTTAAACCGGGGTGATCATAAACAATTCTTACAACAAATAGAATCTGTTATGGCAGTATCAGCGGGGATCCGTCGTTTTGGTAGTGCCGCCCTTGATTTGGCGTATGTAGCAGCTGGACGTTTTGATGGCTTTTGGGAAACAGGGCTCCAGCCATGGGATATTGCGGCAGGTATCATTATGGTGCGTGAAGCCGGCGGAATGGTCTCAGAAATTAACGGACGTGATGGTATGCTGAAAACAGGATCAGTATTGGCTGCAAACCCAAACTTGTATAAAGAATTAGGACAAACCATTTTAAATACAGTAAAGTAACGTCATATTTATTTCTTGGTAGTATTAATACCGCGATAGCATTCTTTATGAAATAGACCCTCAAAAACTTCACAGTCTGTTGTATACAGGAGGCAAATTAGGTATCTTAATAAATAATATGACGCGGTCGTAATTAACTATAAAAGCTGGGTGCTTATAAAAAAATTCGGCCCGTTCTGAAAAGGAAAAATTATAATGTTACGGCAGATTATTTTAAAGATTTCATTTGCTATAGTTGTTACTTTTAGTTTCACAAATTCAGTAAGCGCTCAGCTTAAATCTATCAGCGGCTCTAATCAAGTCTTGGTTGATTTAAGCGTCATAGACGTTCTAAGTACTGAATCCTCATCCAGACAGAGCATTAGGATTAAAGGAAAACAGGGTTTTCTTTTAAAGCCCCCAACAGAGATGCCTCGATCTCGTTATTTAATTAAATCCCCAGCCACGGAAGCCTCACGCAAATTAGCACGAATAAAATTTAAACCAAAATTCGAACCATCAAAAAAGCGTTATAAACGGCGAAAAATTTCAAATAAAACACCATTACAACTGTCAAAAAGAAGGATACTGAAACAGCCAAGTTCTAAATTTGAAATGCTGAAATCTCGAAGCGAGAAAAAATTGGCACCTACCCCAAAACAGAATTTTAAAAGGCGTACAAAACCTTCAAAGACAATTCCTATAAAACCTGTTTTTAATAAGAAAATTTTAGCTCCAACTCAAAAAGCCGTTCCATTAGCCACAGTAAAAATTCTAAAGATGCCGCCACTAACGCCAAAACTTAGCAAAACAACAACTAAGATAAAAGAAAATCCCCAACAAATAGCCTCTCTCCCAAAAAAAAGTGTGCAACAATCAGCAACCAACCTATTAACCTTTAAACAGGGAGATTCTAAACTTAGTAATCAAGCAAAGAAAACTTTAGATACCCTGTTAAAAAAATTAAACGCTGAGCCAAACCATAGATTACAAGTTCGCGCCTACGCGGGCGAACCCAACCTGTCGGCTAGCAAGGCCCGCCGACTTTCTCTCTCGAGAGCCTTATCTGTAAGGTCACACCTTATCAAAAATGGAATACGAAGCACCAGAATTGACGTCAGGGCACTCGGCAACAAAACAGCAGTTGGAGAACCTAATCGCGTTGATATAGAAGTCATTAAGAATTAGTTCGTGGAGAAAAAAATATATCTATCTTTAAAAATTCATGTTCTAAGATATGATTAAAGGTACAGCCATGACATCACCAAAAAAATTCGTCATACGGATGGTATTTTTTATACTTGCTGTTGGTTTAGTATCCAGCGCCTTATACTTACCTCTACAACGAGCATTTATTGCGAATATTGGATTGAATAGCTTAATTGTTAGCGTTCTCATCCTAGGGATCGTTTATAATTTTAGGCAGACATTCATGCTGTTCCCAGAAGTCCGCTGGATTGATGCGTATCGCAAACCTTCTGGCTCTGGAATATCCTCTAAACACCCTAAATTATTATCATCCATGGCAACCATGCTTGGTGAACACAAAGATGGTATGAGCCTTTCTACACTTTCTATGCGCTCACTTTTAGACGGCATTGCCTCTAGACTGGACGAATCGCGAGATTTATCGCGTTATAACATTGGTCTACTTATTTTTCTTGGCTTATTAGGGACGTTTTGGGGGTTACTAGAAACAGTTGGATCAATCAAAAACGTAGTAGGAAATCTCTCTGTGTCTAGTGGAGACATTTCCACCACCTTTAATAATCTTAAGTCTGGCTTAGAGGCTCCTTTATCCGGCATGGGAACGGCATTTTCATCTTCATTATTTGGACTTTCTGGTTCTTTAATTCTCGGATTTTTAGATTTACAAGCGAGCCAATCTCAGAACAGGTTTTATAACGACCTTGAAGAATGGCTCTCAAGCTTAACGCGCCTTTCCTCGGGTTCGCTAACAACGGAAGGAGATCAATCGGTACCGGCCTACCTGCAAGCACTTTTAGAACAAACTGCCGAGAGTCTTGAGAACCTGCAACGTACATTGGCACGGGATGCTGAAAGTAATATCCAAAACAATCAAAATTTATCCCAATTAACGCAAATTCTTGGTAATTTGGGTGATCAAATGCAAGCAGAACAGAACTTGCTCATTAAGCTCGGAGAAAGCCAAGCTGACTTAAGGCCTGTTCTGGAGCGCCTAGAAACTAGCAATTCCAGAAATAATTTAAATGAAGCAACGCAGACCCATATACGCAATATCGACCTTTACATGGCCCGCCTACTTGAAGAAATTTCGATGGGCCGAGACGATATCGTGCAACAAATGCGCAGCGAAATTAAACTGCTCGCACGGACCATTGCAGCGTCCCAAGAAAATAACTCATAACGATAATGGCTAGGCTTTCTCGCCGAAATCAACATCAAACAAATATTTGGCCTGGTTTTGTCGACGCACTAGCATCCCTTCTTATGGTCATAATATTTCTTTTAATGATTTTCGTCATAGCTCAATTTTTCTTAGGCGAAGCACTAACGGGACGCGATCAAGCCCTGGATAGATTGCGAGGACAAGTCACGGAATTGGCTGACCTTTTGAACCTGGAGCGTAAAGAAAATGAAACTCTACGGACTGATTTCTCAATACTCTCAGATGAGCTGTCGGCCTCTGTGTTACAACGAGATGAGCAAAAAATAGAAATCAGCTCTCTGTCTCTAGAAGTTGAAACAGATAAAAATAAACTAGCCCACCTCAGAAACAAACTAGTTATAGCCGAAGAAAACACCTCTATCAATCGTAATAAACTCAAACAGCAATTGAACCAAATCAATACACTTAGTGAAGATATTATCCGATTAAAAGCATTCCAAGAAGATCTACAACAGAAAATCATAACCTCCTTGGTTAAACTGGATTCAAAAAATAAAACTATTATTACCGAAAAAAATCTTTCTAAAACCGCTCGAGCAGAAGTTGCATTTTTAAATAAACAACTCATCGCTTTGCGCCAACAAATCTCTCAAATAGCAAAAATATTAGATGTTTCAGAGTCAATAGCTGAAAAACAAAAAACTCGTATTGTAAACTTAGGAAAACGCTTAAATGCTGCTCTAGCCAACAAGGTACAGGAACTTTCATACTATCGCTCAGAATTTTTTGGAAATCTCCGAAAGATTCTAGGTGACCAACCCGGAATTAGAATTGTTGGGGACCGATTTGTATTTCAGTCTGAAGTCTTGTTCAAAACAGGCTCTGCAGAACTTGGCGTAAAAGGCAAAATTCAGATAAAGAAAATGGCGGGCACACTAAAAAAAATCACGAAGAAAATACCAGAAAACATTAAATGGGTACTGCGAGTTGATGGTCATACAGATAATATACCAATAAATACCTCTCGTTTTCCCTCAAACTGGGAACTTTCAACCGCACGTGCCGTTTCCGTGGTTAAATATTTGGTTGCAAATGATATTTTGCCAGCTAATTTAGCCGCAACTGGATTTGGTGAGTTTCAGCCGCTCGACCCGCGTAATGATGAGGTGGCAAATCGTCGCAACCGCCGTATCGAATTAAAACTCACCCAACGCTAAAAAAATTACAGATTAGAGAGGTTTTAAAGAACAACCTTTTCCAACCCCGATAGAGGATTATGCCGCGAACAAACATGATTAAATAATTTCTAGTATAAAATTTAGATTCATATTGCCTCCAAGGCCTTTCTATATTTCACCTTAACTTAATAAAATTATAAAGGAAAAATTACTGTAAATTTGCTTG
>CAJQSN010000044.1 GCA_905614355.1 uncultured Rhodospirillales bacterium
ATAAGATATGTATCTGATAATAAAAGATTTTTATTGGGTTGTAAAATTGCTTGAGATTGCATAGAATTGCACAGAGTTTCAATCTCAACGTTGCAATTAAGTGGCAATTCTATGATCCTTACCGACAAGGCCATCCGGAGCAGCAAACCAAGAAATAGTGTTTACCGACTTAGAGAAGTCGGCGGCGGCGTTAAGGGCTTTGGAATCACCATGGCCCCAGCGGGATCTAAGACGTTTTTCCTTGGATACACGAAGCCCGGATCCGGGATGCGCACGCAAATCAATCTAGGGCGTTATCCTGCAACAAGTCTGAAAGACGCGCGCCAAAAGGCCTATGAGGCTAGAGAGGCTTTAAACCGCGGAGTCGACCCCCGTGAAGAGGCTGTGAAGCTGACTCGGCAAAAGAATGCGTTGGCAAACCGAGGTAATGTATCAGAACTCTTCGACGTCTACATTCGTGGCCTCGAACTTGATGGCAAACGGTCGGCTAAAGAAGTTCGGCGAATATACGTTAAGCAAATAGAGCCAGTTATTGGCGGCAAGCTGGTTGCTGCCGTTACCACTGATGATGTGCTTGATGTCCTAACCCCAATCGTCCGCCGGGGCTCCCCGGTTCACGCCGATAATGTTCGAGCGTACCTCAGGGCAGCGTTTGAACTTGGAATTCACGCCAAAAATATTACCCGATGGCGTGGTCAGGTTCCCGAATTCGATATAGCACACAACCCTGTCGCCGCTACACGGCGAGCCGTTAATCGAAAGCCAGTGGGAACCCGAGTGCTGGACTGGTCCGAAGTAAACGCTATCTGGTCATCTAACGGCCTGTCCGGTTCTTCCCGAATGGCGCTACTGTTTCTCATAGCCACTGGCCAGCGAGTGGAGGAAGTCTTGAGAGCGTCTTGGAATGAATTCGACCTCAATGAAAATCTATGGGTTATCCCAGCGGAACGCAGAAAGACCCGAAATACCTCCGGTGAGCCCCACGTGGTGCCCCTCACCCTCTTCCACCGAGAGCAACTAAAAACCATTAAAGAGACGAACCAATCAGAAGAATGGTTATTTCCGCACCAAGATGGCCAACAACCCAGAAATGCCGATGCTCTCTGCCAAGCCACCCGCCGTTTTTGTGTGACGAACCATATAAAGCCATTTGCCCCCCGCGATTGCCGCCGTACTTTTAAGACCCTGACGGGTTCAATTGGGATAGACCTCGAATTGAGAAACCGTCTGCAGGGTCATGCCATGACTGACGTTGGCAGCGTCCATTACGATCGATGGTCGTACCTGCCTCAAAAGCGCGAAGGAATGAAGCTCTGGGCAGAGGCGTTAGAAAACAAATTGCAGGGGCCGCCGACTGTCGGCACCAAGCAATGAGTAACCCAAGACAAAACCGAGCAGGCGCGCATCTGCAGGGCTGGCTAGATCACCAACCCAATCCTGGTATTTCAGGCCAGGAACGCGTCGACTTTCTTAAGACTTTTTTTGAATTAGCAGATAAAGATTTTGCGGATTGCAGTACTGACGATCAATACCGAAAAGTCTGGGTAGCCGTTGCGGGCGCCCTTCTGGAGCATTTGAATAGCCTCGATATTGATAGTGTTGCTCTTCGGTCACTTTACGAAAATCTCATGGATAGCGCACTACTGCGTCCCGCCAAGGTCAAATTAGGCGCACAGGTACTGGGCAAAACAAAAACTATTAAAGAAGAGTGGGCCCGAGCCTGCGTTATAGCCTTGTGGGAACAGTATCCCGATACAAGAAAGCAACTTTCCGTCGACTGCAGCAAATACACCGACGTGAAATCAGGTTCTATCGCCAAACTTGTAGAGAATTTTAAAAACGGAACGTTGGGCAAACGTGACCTACACGATTTAGTAGAGACGGCGCGTAAGCGGATCAAAACAACGGATAGTAACAGACTAAAAGACTTTTTATAACACCCCCTAAACGGCGACGTATCGTTTAGGGGAGTTCAGCAAGTTACATGGCCTTCTTTGAAATGTTAGGAAGCCACCATGAAAAATACTGAAACAAACCCAATCCGAATCTTACCGTTAAAGGAAGTCCGTTTACGTATTCCTTATTCCAGCGTCCAGATCTGGCGAAAGGAAAATGCCGGAGAATTTCCACGCCGTGTGCGGCTAGGGGCAAATAGGGTCGGCTGGATCGAGTCTGAGATAGAGGCCTGGATCTCTTCTAAAGTTCGGGAGCGAGGACTATGATAACCCCAAACCTAAAAAGCGAGGACGTGACCGCGTTTCAGGCCTTGTTCCCCGGCTATTCACAAGCCCATGGTATATTTAAAATTAATGGGCTTGACCCGTTGACCAGGAAAAAACAAGGGAAGGCCCAGACTAAAAGATGTGAGGCACCCATTTCCACCTGGCAACAGCATTTAACGGGACCATCAAAAGGGCTTGGAATTATTCCTCTTCTTGACGATGGCGTGAGCGTTAATTGGGCTGCGATAGATATTGACGTCAATGATATCAATCACACCTCGCTAGAAGAAAAGGTGGTCGAACTTGGTCTCCCCCTAATTGTTTGCAGGAGTAAGTCCGGTGGAGCCCATTGCTACCTTTTTCTAAAAAATTGCTGCCTAGCGAAAGACGTAGTTGACGCACTTAGCAATTGGTCAGCCGCTCTCGGTTATCCTGGCGTCGAGATTTTTCCGAAACAAACTGTACGAGAGATCGAGCCAGAAACACGTAAACCCCGACCCGGGAACTGGATAAATCTTCCATACTTCGAAGCTAAAAACACTGAACGTTACTGTATCCATCGCGGGAAACGCCTCTCCCTCCGGGAATTTATGGACATGGCCGAAGCCAATCGCGCTGATCAGGGTGATCTAGGAATTCGCCACATAGCCGCTTTCTGCCAGGAAAACGCCCAGTCGGAAAAATCACTCGAGGGGCGCAATGGTTATCTTTTTTCAAGAGCCTGTTCCATGCGGAAATCTGGAATGCTTGAAAACGAGATCTATGAAGCAATAATTGCCATCAATCAGATAGCAGACCAAGAAATGTGCCGCAATTTTGACCAAGGTCCTTTACCGAAAAGCGAGATCGCGGCCATCTGTAAGTCGGCAATGAGCAAGCGTTACGCACCAGTGCAAGATGGGCTCGGAGACCAACCGTATTTTATTTTAGACAATCAGTTAGTTCGAAGAGAACGCACAAGCAAGGGACCCAGAGACATCAATCTGTCCAATTTCACTGCAACAATAATCGAGGACATTTGCCGAGATGACGGTGCCGGCGAGGTACGCGAGTATCAGTTGAAGGCGCAACTATCTAACGGCGAACCACTGCCGTCCGTTACGGTACCGGCTGGCCGATTCAACAGTATGGGCTGGGTTCCAGATGCCTTTGGCGCGAGAGCGCTCATCAATGTGGGTATGACAAACCAACAGCACACCGCTGCCGCAATACAGTATCTGTCCAGCCCGTTGCAGCGACTGATCTATACCCATACCGGTTGGCGCCAGATTAATGGGCACTGGCACTTTTTGCATGGTGCAGGGGCCATGGCAGCGAGCGGCTATGTACCGGCCATTGAAGTTGATCTTGGACAAGGTCTCATAGATTACCAACTGCCTGACCCGTTAAGGGGCAACACTAAGGAAGCAATACGGGCATCCATAAAACTCCTGGGCATTGCCCCTGATCACATAACCTGGCCCCTTCTGGCGGCTGTTTTTCGCAGTGTGCTGGCCGAATGGCTGCCGGCAGAATTATCTATTTTTGTCGTGGGGCCGACAGGCACTTTTAAAACCTGTCTTGCCGCGGTTTGCACAGCTTATTTTGGTAAAGGCTGGACGGGCAGCAATACGCCTGCGTCATGGTCATCAACGGCCAACGCATTGGAGCGCATGGCCTTCACCGCTAAGGACCATGTGTTGTTGATCGACGACTTTGCACCTAACGGCACCTCCACAGATATCAGCAAGCTGCATGCGACAGCAGAGCGGGTAATCCGTGCCCAAGGTAACCACTCGGGGCGATTGCGGATGCGAGCAGACAGCACGCTGGCTGGTTCGTTGCCGCCACGCGGGCTGATAGTCGCCACGGGGGAGGATTTGCCACGGGGGCAATCACTACAAGCCCGACTGGTTGTGGTCCAAATTGCTCCGGGCGATATTAATGTTTCTCGGCTTACCACAGCGCAGGCCTGTGCCGAGGATGGTACGTATGCCCTTGTGATGGCGGCGTTCACACAGCGCCTTGCTCGGCTAGCTGATGCCGGAGAGCTTCCCAGCCGCCTCAAAGCCCGGCGCAAGGAATTGCGCGACAAGGCTATAGGGGGCAGTCATACGAGAATGCCCGACAACATCGCCTCGCTCATGCTGGGAGTTGAAGAGTTTTTGGACTTTTCCTTTGAGGCCGGCGTAATTGCAGAAGCCGAACTCTCTGAGTTGCAGACCAGTGCATGGGCGGCTTTGACCGAACAGGCAAACATGCAAGTAAGTCAGGTTGCGGGAACAGATTCCGCCTCGAGATTTGTGTCATTGATCTCGGCAGCTGTCAGCGCCAAGAGCGCTCATATTACGGGGACAAATGGCGATCATCCCAGAAATGCTACGACGCTAGGCTGGGATCAAAGGGGATCGGGTGAGAATTCTTACTTGGCAACAAACGGGCCTAACATTGGGTGGATCGAGGACGACGACCTTTACCTAGAGCCGGAGGTGGCCACGGCCTGTGCTAAACGTCTGGCCCGTGAACAGGGAAACGAACTCCCCTTCACAAAGGAGCGCATCCAGCAATCCTTGAAAGAGGCGGGCCTACTGCAATCCTCAGAGCCTCAGAGAAATACGGTGCGCAAGACGTTGGACGGACGTCGTCGGTATGTACTGCACTTGTCTGCAAAAACCGTTCTGGGGATTGACCCTCTATCAAATGTAGTGCCCCTAAAACCGTTGGCCCCGATTGATGAGGACATCCCTTTCTGATGCTATTGGTTCAGCTGGTTCAGTTGGTTCAGTATCTGAACAGGGGGGGGAATAAATGATACAAAAAACTCGGCGCTCACACTGCACTTAAAAAAAACTAGGGGGATACCTATATATACTGAACCAACTGAACCAATGTATTATTAAGTTATTGTTTTATATAGTATATTTATGGATCACTCACAAATTAACCCTAGAACCAATTGGACCAATAGATCCATGGGCCATGCTCCCCGGACCATGCTCCCCGACCCAAGGACAAGGAACCATGCTCCCCGACCCACAAGGGCAACGGAACTACAACCGACCCTCGTAACGTGGCCCATATTCTATGAGTGTATATATAGGTTCTAGACCCCACAGGAGATGGGCTTAGGTGATTAGCCTAAATGCATCATGTACAGTTGGGAAATGGCGAGGGAACCAAAAATGGCTACGATCACAACCCTGTAAAATCCGAATGGGGTTTTTGCATTTTGCTGCCCAACGTTAGTCTGAGCCTGCTCCGCATCTTGGTCCTTAACCCAAGCACTGTAATCATCAATACCCCCCATTATTCCTATAATTGCAAGGATATTAATAGATATTACCAATACTGTAATCACAAGATGACTAGCACTGCCACCAAAAACGAGTAAGCTGATGGTTCCAAGGTTTACTAAGAAACCTAAACAAATAGGTGTATTGATATTAGCTGATATAGTTGATTTCGCACTTGCATGGATCGCTCTTTGCTCTATTGAACTCATTCGTATTCTCCTAAATGTTAGTTAGATAAGTTTTAGGCTATCTAAATGCAGTCATCCTAATCAGCACTAATTCTTTTTATGCTAAATCTCACTTTACCCCTTAGCCTCATCTAGCTCAAGTAAACCTTCTTTACCACCAAAGCACCTTCAACCACTTTAATATAGCTCAGAACATCAGTCACCCATCAATACTGGATAGTTCCCATCCAGATAGTTATATGACAAGATATCAAGATGAAGAAATTACTCACAACATTAAGCCTCATGCTGACTGTGCTGATAGGAAGTACAGGGGTTAGTTATGCTTTGCCTGAGTGTCCTAGTGAACCAGTTGATTAAAATCTAGCAATAATTTATAATATCTGCAGTGTCGATTTGAACTACAGCTTGCGGACACTCTAAATAAACAGCTAAAGAGTTGGGATCATCCCAGTTATAGCTGCGGATGATTTTTTGGATTGGTCTACCGAATAGACTGGGGATTTGATTTTCAGCTTGTGCCCCCGAACATACCGTTCAATGCACTAAAGAGAGGAGGCAGATATGTCTTTAGAAATCAGTCGACGAGATTTCTTACAGGTTATTTTTAAAACAACTTCAGCAGCAGCAATTAGTGGTCTTCTACCCTATTGGCCAAAAGACGCTTTAAACCGCCCTTTGGCCGACCCCGTGGAATTAGGGTTAGATGTTGATAACTACCTGATCGATATTAATTTTGATTGTTGCTACCAAGATATTCCAACCTTTAGAGAATGGCTCTGCCTTAATGGTTTAAATCCCAAGGAGCAAAAACAGAGGCTCGAGGTGGATAAATGGCGATTTGAGCATATGATCGCTGATCGGGATAACTGGGATATTGATGAAATCCAGGAGTTCTTGGATAGTGATGTGGAACTGGATGATATGGGAAACTGGGAAGCCATGAGTTACACTGAATATGGTCCAGGTATCGATATTTATAAACATATGAAACTGGAAGACTCTGGAGATTTAGGCTTATATCTGACCGATTGTTGTCACCCCGGTTCAAGCTTTGTAGGGGTCCAGTTTTTAGGAGATCCTAAAAAGCTTAATCACGACCTACAAAAACTTGGCTTTAATATGAGGATTAAGAACAACACTGACGGCTAAAGTGATATAGTTACCAAAGTGCAGTCATGCCCTTTAGACTATAAACCCATCCCGTTTAAGCTCGTACGTAATCCGCCTTAGCTCTGCATTAATGGCCTTGATCCGTGAAACATGGGCCATGGACCGTCGTCCGTGTTTCGTATTAGCCGCAATGACCCGGGCCTTCCCTTCGGGAGTCCTCGGACCCGTACTTTTGCCGCCATGCAGTTGGCACCGGGTTTTGTTTTTGAGAGAAGGCTTAAGGCAGGCTGATCCCCGACGAGTTTTAGCCCCGCACCTGGCCCCCGGCCAGTGGTCCCCGAACCGGGTTTTAAATCCCAACTTAACGAGTTTATTTGGGTTAGTTTTAGTTACCATTTGTTCTACGCCATTCACGGGGTCATGTGATCAACATAATAACACAGCATCGTCTGATCTCTTCAACATAGTTTGAATTATTCTTTTTCTCAATGTCCGAAGTTCAGATGTTTTCTTTTGCTTCATTTCTATAATTATGAAACTTTGGGGAAATGGCTCATTATCTTACGAACGCCATCACTAATTACCGAATTCACTACATCATCATCAAAGGCCATCATCTGAGCTTCAACAATTTCGCCGGCGGCACCTAGAGGTGAGAGTGGAATGCCGCCCGATGAACGGGTCGTAATATGCCGCCCCTGCCAAAGGTGTTTGAGCGATTGCACTGCCGGAAATGTTATTTCTATTCCAACTTCATGGCCACTCCAAAATATAAGATTTCTTTCACCCGGGCCTACCAGGCGTCCGCTCACAATAGTATGACAGTCCAAACGCTCGCGAAGGGTTTGTAAATCTTTTTTAAATTTCAGAATTAACATATTCTTATCTGCGATATTTCTAATTTCGGATGGTGAAATTACCCGATTAAATTTTAGAGATACGTTTCTGGTTAATGAAGTTTCTAGGGATTTCTGATAGGGTTTAAGTTTACCTTTAGCTTTAATAGGAAGTACCATCACACATTCCGAGAGCTCTCTTGTATAATTAATTGATGAGCTAATTTTTACATCATTTTGTTGCATAATATTGAAAGGGTTTTGTTCACCTATAGTCTTACAGCCACTAAGAGTCGCAATAATAGAGATAAATAAGGGTATAGTTAAAATACGTTGCATAAGTAAAACTCCAAAATGTCGTCTTAACGTTAATTTAAGTGCAAAGGTTACAGGGAACATCTAAATAGGTATCAATGAGTATAGTCTCCCCTGCCTTAGCTTTCGCCTTCTCAATGCGGATGATTATATGTTGTGCCTCCCGAATATATTGGCCGTTCACTGAGGCAATATCAGATAACCCATAATTTTTTTTCGATAGTTTTGCGGTTAATGTATTCCACAAAAGACGGTCAAAAGACTTATTTAAAAACAAAACTAATTGACCCTTTAAGGACCCCAACGGCAATGTAAAAAGCCCGAGGTAGCGGGGTAATTCACGATCCGTAACTGAGTAAGGTCTCTCAACTGCAAGATTTTTTTGATCCAGTTCATCAGTGGAAATTTTTCTTTTGATAAAAGAAATTGCTGGACCGTAGCGAGGTTTTCCCCCGTTAGATAATACGAGGTGAAGCGTTCCAATTCTCTCAACAACCTGAAGGTAAACTTCAAGTCCTATTTCATTATACCCTAACTGGAATTGCGGTCTCGTACGCTTTGTTCTGGTTTTTGGAACAGCGATAGATTGCACTGGTTCAGTCGAGTCTTTGACAGCAACTCGCTGCGGCTTTGATTTTGGTTTTGGTGTAGTTTTAACAAAAATCTTCTTTCGGGCTAATATTTTCTTACGAGCCTTAACTTCTTTCTTTTTGATTATTTTTTTCTTTTTAACTTTCTTTATATTAAAATCACCAAGTTCCGATAATGGTATTACATCAGGGAAGGTTACCTGCTGTATATCAGGCGTTGGCGTTTGGGCAGGTTGAGTAAGCGTAGGCTTTAACATATCGTTACTGACAAGTTCTCGTAGCTTCTTATCGTTAACTGCGAGAAGAAACACTACAATAGCAAATAGAAATATTGAAATGACTGCTGTTCGTATTAATGTCATTTGATGCTCATTAATATGCGGCTTGCGTCATCGTAATATTTTCTCTCAGCCCTTTTTAGTTCTTTTAAAAGTTCTGGATTGGGTGCGGGAGTGACGGATCGCATCTTTGGGATCGAGCGCACTGAAACGATTTGTGCTTTTGGTAATGGAGGCAGCGGTTTAGTTACAGCTAACTCAGGTGTTTTTTTACTCGGGTTTAGGGCAGAAGGTGGGCCTAAACTATCAGTTACTACAGGCGGCTTGACAATGTTTAGGTCTCTGCGAATTGGTGTTATATCTTTATCAAAAACATCTTGTTTATTAGGTATATAGTTTGACGGGTTAATTTTTGAAGGTGAGTTAAGGTTCTTAGCAGGGGGCGCATAGCCTTTTGTGGCTTCCCATTTTTTATTTGTATCCAGTATATTTTCATTTTTTGTAACATTTTGTACGTTTGGTTGATCCTGCTTAATAGGTGATGGTCTATTTTTTCTATGTTTTTTGAGATATTCTAGATTGGATAAACCGGCTGCCGGTTTACGGTATGGTTCTGGAGTGCGCAGCTCGGGTAGGTTCTCTGTATACCTGCTAAATAACTTTTCTGACTTATTTATAATAACATTTGTTGCCTCGCCAATGCTCTCGTCTGGAGATTTATTTGCCATTATGAAAAGAAATCCTAGTATCGTTATTAAAAATAACATTCTCATGGTTATCTTCCTTTTTTGTTTTGAACAGCAAGGCCGGGCTTAAGGCCGTACCGTCGTAATTCTTGTTCTGCCTCCAAATAACTTTGAAGGTCGGTAGTATGTGAAAATATCATGACCGGGGTCTGTTTCTTTTTTCTAACTTCTTTTTTAATTCCGTCGGCACTAAGAATGCGACCGTCACCTACTTTAAATTGCCATTTACCAGCTTTGCCAATTATCGGGATAATGGTATAGATTGCCTTGGCCTTCTTTTTTTGTTTATCCGGCGTCGTAGGCAGCTCGACATTATGGGGTGTTACCGGTTTATCGACGTAACCCATTTGAAACGCAAAAAGCATGAGAGCGCCGAAGAGAAGGTCAATCATTAATGTAGGTGGCCTGAGGCTGCCGCTATTATTTTTTTCTTGATCGACGGTTGCCGGCGCCTGCGAAGTTAAAGTATTAAATTTATTCGACATTTTTATCGCTCTCCACTAACAATTAAAGCTTTCAATGTGAAGGCAAATAGAGCAAGGATGCCGCCACTAATAGAAGAGCCAAAAGCGATTGAGAATTGTCCAATAAATGCGGCCTGCGTTTCAGGTGTCCCTGGGCCGGCTTTACTGTAAACAAGGAGAGCATTTAAAAAGGTAAAGAAGGTTGTTAGAAGTCCAACGTAGGGGCAGGCTTCAGCTGCCCAATCAAGCATTTTGGTTATGAGCGACCAATTACGTTTCTGTGTTGAAATAAAAACTTCTACAATATAAGCGCCGATAGCCCAAAATATAAAAGTTGCTGTTACAATAAAAAACGGCCACGCAATGCCAACGTACTTAGAAAGAAATGCTTCGACTTCTGTTAGCTGATCGAAAGAAATATTAAAGTCCGCCCACATGACTATAATAACACTTATAATAGAGATGAGAATAAGTGTATTAATTTCACGACTTATTGAGATCAACCCATATGGAAGCTTAAGATTGTTAGACTTAATCATTATTGACGTTCCTTAAGTTGCTATTCTCCCGGACGCGAATGTCTGCACCTGCAATTGCTGTATAGATATGGAAGGATAACCCTGTAGCTTTCTCGAGCAGCGTCGATGGGACTTCATCCAATATTACGGCGGTGTTAAGTGTTACTGCCTTTGCTCCAATAAGGGGTAAACGCGCCTGAGAAAGGTAACATTCGACAACCAAGCGTCGGACAGATTTATCACGCATACCAGACGGTGACTTAATCCAAGTTGGCAGGACGCCGTCGCATATTTTATTGGCGCGTTTAGTCATCGTGGTCGTGATTGATTGACTAGCTAATTCTATTTGGGCAGTTGCTAGATTAGGAGTTAATGTCAGTATTCCCACCGAGATAGCAATAACTGGTAAAAAATGTTTCATTTTGGATTTCACCTTAAAAGTTTCTAAATTCGTTAGTTTTAATTGAGCCTGTAAATGTCTTATCTTGGGCTACTTCCTGGTTTTCTTCTTCCTCTTCATCGAGGTTATTATTCTTTGCAATATCATTATTAAGATCTTCGATAATATTTTGGACATTGTCCTGTTTGCTCTCAGTTTTAAATGAACCGGAACCGTTAAAAGTTAATTGAGGGGTCGCTCTGCGAGCTATATCCAGTGTTCGTCTAAGCCTGAATAAATCAACGTTATGTTCAAGGCGCCCCTTCAAGATTGATAGACGCTCTTTCTCAGTTTGTACTCCGGCAAGTTTATCCAGGAGCACCTTAGTAGACTTGTTTAGTGCTGCGATTCTCCTACTTGAGAAACCGTTTTTTTCATCGGATCCAGATTTAGGGAACATGGATTTTGAGATAGAAATACGCTGATCTAAGTTACGCATAATACGCTTAAGATCCTTGAATTTTGCTTTCATCATTGGATCGGCGTTACTCCAACTTTTCATACGTAAGAGATTTTGTTTCATCATTCGTCCGACTTTTGTATTTCTTTCAATCTCACGCTTTAGCTTAAGAATTTGTGCTCGCGACGTCGGTGAGTTTTTAAGCCGCTCCGTCAACTTAGCAATATCCCCGAGGTTGGCTGATATGACCTGTTCAGCACTGAAGACCATCTGGTAAGAAACTTTAAGGTGCTGCGTTGCCAACTTATTGAGCTCTGCCTGAAGAGTGTGCCGTCGCTGTCTCGTCTCGGGCGTTCCGTCGTCATCAGCGAGTTGAGTTAGGTCTTTATTCTTTTGCATGAGGTCTTTAAGGATAACTTTGCGGTCAATTGCGAGCCGATTAACTCTTGCTTCATGGTCGTCTGAGCGTTTATTAATTACCTCAAATGCTTCGAATAGATCTTTGTCGATTGACTTCTGCTTTGCAGATGCAGGGCCTGATATTATTAAAAAACATGTTGTAATTATGATTAGCGAGTTTTTCATTGTTTAAATTTCCTTAAGTATATTATATTTTTACCTGACTTAATTAAGAGACGCCGATTTAGGTAAATAGGTGTCACGGAAAGAAATCATTTTGTCAGAGGCATTAAGTGGCAGCGGTTCTCCATTGAAGACTCGAACCAGGGAAATCACCGATAGATGTTTAGTTGGAACTTTGAGTGGTTTACCCAGTGATATATCCAATGACGCCCCTAAACGTTTAAATGCAGGAAGATCCCCTCTCTTAAGCGCGATTACAGCCATGGCATTGGTGATTCCATGAAAGCCTTCACTACCGCGATATTGAAGCTCTCGAACCTCACGTAATAGAGTGTCGGCTTCGATATAGCGTTTTCTATTAGCCAATTCCATTGCATTGAGGATCATATTCTCAGCCTTACTTTCCCCAGTGATTTGTCTGTAGTCTTTGGGCAAAACAACAGTCTCAGGGAGACCGAATTTAGGTTTATCATTAATGAAAGCGGAAAAATTAGAATCCATGGTCTGACAGCCTGCAAGGAAGATAAATAATCCGGTCATGGTAAATAGTTTTATTGGTTTCCTTAGGGTTTTCATATTAATTACCTTTACTTGGAATTGTTGGTTCTACTGTTATATTTGGTTCTCTATGATCTAAACGATCCCACCTAGAATTTATTGAATCATTTTAATTTTGAAGAGCTGTACGCTGATATCGCCGCGCGCGTCGGTTTTTCCTAGGCATCGCGGTGACAATCATTTCTTCGGCTGTCAGAACAATAATATTGGCGGCTCTCTCTATTAATGTTGATTTTATTTTGCCTGCCTTAGATAATTGACCAACGCGGCGTCTACTCATAAATATTGATGAGGTTGATCCGCCGACATGGTGTCTTTTGTCACCATGGAGAAGAATGGCTTCAACGGTTTCTTTTTTTATACCACGTTGCTGCATTCTCTTTTGTGCGTGGGCGCTACATTTATGTCCCGCGATTGTCCAGTTGTTCATTTTAAACACCTTTTCAATTTATGAAGAAGGTGAGGTTACCTTCCATAATTAATAAACGATTAGCAGGAAGAAATTATTGAAGTTTTTTTATGCTGATGATTACGACGCGATTTCTTTGTTTCTTAATCGTATTTTTTCCAGATCAATTGTGACAAAGAATGTTTGTGGTTGATAAACGTTTAGGAGCGACGGAATGAGATCACATAATTGGCGGTAAATTCATTGAATTCTTTTGTTCTAGATGATCTAATTATCTTGTCTTTATGGTGGGTTACTATGCAAAGGTTAATTCAGACATATAATTAGGTGGGATACAGGGATAGAGGCGCTTTTATTCTATGAAAAATATTTTTATCATTATTTGCGCTGTGGTTTTCTTTTGCGCATCTCCGAAAGGGGCAGACGGTGGCACCCTGGAGAAGGGTATCGCCGCCTTTAAGAGTAAGGAGTATAATGTATCCCTGGAAATCATTCGGCCGCTAGCGATTAAGGGAGGGGCTCGAGCTCAGTTCTATTTGGGGAAAATGTATAATAACGGCAAAGGTATTACCAAGGATAAAAAGGAGGCAGTTAAGTGGTACCGAAAG
>CAJQSN010000045.1 GCA_905614355.1 uncultured Rhodospirillales bacterium
TTGGGGGTAATCGAAACACTGAAACGCGCACACTAGTTTTGTCAGTTGGGCTTTTGCGCGACTCTGTTCGTGCTGGGCGTTCATTTGATAGCGAATTAGCCGCATTAAAAATTTTAGTGGGTATAAATCAACATACTAAGGCCCTGCTTAGCGATGGTCTGATGATATTTGACAAGTTTGCAAAATCTGGAGTGCCTAGTCTACATATGCTGCAATCCCAGTTTATGGAGAAAGCAGGAAATATTGTCCAGGTTTCTTTGCTACCGAGTGATGGGGGGTGGGCTAAGCGCACATTGGCACGATTAGCAGAATCTGTTAAGTGGCGTCGAACGGATAATTTAATTGGTGATGGGGTTGAAGCAGTTGTTGCCCGTACGGAATTGGCTCTAAGATCTAATAATATTGCGGCGGCAATTAAAGAACTCTCAATTTTAAAAGGAAAGTCGGCTGAGTTAACGGCTGACTGGTTAGATGGCGCACGTGCTTATATTATTGTTGAAAAAGCGCTAGCTGATCTGCAAACTCAAGTGGTAACACAGATGATCACAGGGTAATAAAAACTAATGATAAGGTCCATCTGGTTCCTAATACTGATTGCGCTGATTAGCGTGATAGCCGCTATATTAACTGATAATCCCGGTGCAGTGTCTTTGAATTGGTTGGGATATAAGATAGAGACTTCCGTTGGTATGTTGTTATCAGGTATTTTAATTATCTCAGTTTGTTTAACTGTAGCATATCGAATTTGGTTTTTTATTAGAAATGTTCCCAAGCGTGTAAGCAAAGCGCACCTTGATTGGAGACGTAACCGTGGATATACGGCTCTAACACAAGGTATGGTTGCCGTAGCGGCCGGTGATGCTCAAGAAGCTCGACGTCAAGCGCGTAAAGCAGAGGATTTTCTGGCAGATCCTCCTTTGACAATGTTGTTGTCAGCGCAAGCTGCACAGTTATCTGGTGACGAAAAAGCAGCGGGTAAATTTTTTGAAAAAATGTCAGAGCGAAAAGGTACTAAATACCTAGGTATACATGGCATGCTCAATCAGGCCATCCAGGATGGTGATAAAGATGCTGCGCTTGAACTTGCTGAGCAAGCTAATGATCTTCGTCCAAAAACTGATAAAGTTTCTAAAGCATTATTTGAACTTCAAGTTCAAAGCGGCAATTGGGAGGAGGCTGGAGAAACAATACAAAAAGCTGTTAAAGATAAGTATCTAAATATAGAAGTTGGGCGACGACGAAGGGCAGCTATTTTCTATCAGCGTAGTGTAGACGCGGAAGCAACTGGTAAGTTAACTGATGCACTGGCCTTCGCCAAGAAAGCTAACAATTTAACACCAGGATTTGTGCCCGCTGCCGTGCGTACGGCGAGACTTTTACAAGGATCAGGAAAACGACGGAAAGCTATATCAATTATAGAGGAAATTTGGGTGACCAACCCACACCCGCTTTTAATTGATGTCATAGGGGAATTGTCGCCTGGTGTTGGTGCACAAGAAAAAATGCGGACTGTCGAACAGCTTGCAAGTTATAATAAGGATCATCTGGAGAGCCATCTTGCTATTGCTAAATTTGCTCTCGTTGCCGAAATGTGGCAGGAGGCTCGCGAGCACTTAACTGCTGCATCTTTAGATCTTCAGGATGACGCAGTTCCTGCTCGGATTTGCCGGTATATGGCAGAGCTTGAAGAGGGCGAAAACCATGATCTTGAAGGGTCAAGAGAATGGCTAAAGAAAGCTGCTGTCGCCGAACCAGATTCTGCCTGGAATTGCAATCACTGTGGTCAAGTTGTAGCAGACTGGAGTCCATTATGTACTCATTGTAAAACTTTTGATTCATTAGACTGGCGAACGCCGCCTCGGGTTACACGTATCGGTCAGGTCGATAAGGATATTAAACCCTCAAGTTTGAGTGTTGATGATAAATCTGTCGATGATGCCTTAAAAACAATTGATATCATACCAGATGTCTCTTCCTAATCGCCTTGCGGAAGCAATCAAGTTACATGAAATTGGTGAATTATCCCAGGCAGCCGAGCTTTATCGCAATACCCTAGATAGTTATCCAGACAATGCTGATGCGTGGCATCTTCTGGGGGTACTCGCTCACCAGCAAGATGATAATGATCTTGCGTCAAAATTAATAAATACCGCAATTGGAATTCAACCAAATACTGCAGATTTTCACAACAACCTTGGTAGAGTTTATTCGGCTCTGGGCGATGATGAGATGGTTGAAGTTCAATATCGCCGGGCTATCAAATTAAATCCAGTTCATGTAAAAGCTCTTAATAATCTAGCCGGCCTGTTAAGGGCGAGGGGAGAGTTATCTGATGCTGTTGACTGGGCTAGGCGGGCCGTATCTGCTGATCCAAAAGAACCCGAAGCTTATAATAATCTTGGTAATGCACTGAAAGATATAAACTTGGTACAAGATGCAATTATCTCCTATTACCAAGCTATTAAATTAGCACCTGATTATGCGTTAGCCCATTGGAATTTATCATTAGCATTACTATCTTTAGGGCAATACGAGGAAGGCTTTGAGGAAATGATGTGGCGCTGGAAGTGGAATGGATTTTCTAGTACGCCTCGAGAATTTGATCAACCGTTATTGCAGTATCCGTCTGAATTAGGAAGTGACTTTCACGGCAAGCGTATATTGCTTCACGCTGAGCAGGGGCTCGGAGATACAATTCATTTTATTCGTTACGGCGCCCTCCTTCGTAAAATTGGGGGACATGTTATTTTTGAGTGTCCTGATGGGTTGATGCCTTTACTAGAAGGTTCAGATTTGGTGGATCAGATTATTTCTTCTAATGATCAATTGCCGCAATTTGATTTTCATGCACCTTTACTAGATTTACCTTTTTTATTTAGAACCCGTGAAGACACTCTTCCAAGAGTAATGCCTTATCTCAAAGTGCCAAATAAGATCGCCAAGAAATGGCAGCAAAAAATTGATAAAATAAAAGGATTTAAAATTGGCCTGAATTGGCAAGGTAATATTAAGAGCTCGGCTGAGCATTTTAGAGGGCTTCCGCCGAATGATCTGAAAACATTGGCGTCGCTTACGGGTGTTGCGTGGTTTAGTCTTCAGAAAGGTCCCAGTCACGATCATGTGCCCGAGCTTTCTGACGACTTTAAAATTATTGATACAGGGCCCGAAGCGTTAGTTGAGACGGCAGGTTTAATTCAGGCGCTCGACCTGATAATTACGAGTGATACGGCAATAGCACATCTTGCGGGTTCTCTAGGAAAACCAGTCTGGGTGTTATTACATCACGCG
>CAJQSN010000046.1 GCA_905614355.1 uncultured Rhodospirillales bacterium
TTGCTATAGTCCAAGGGGCTGGACCATCACCGTGCTGCTTTAGATAGGTAAGGTTGCTCTCGACGATCGCTGTACCGAGTACTAGCTCACCCGCTGCTTCCGACCACATACCCATCTTGTTGAGGGCTGGGTAGATCACCTGAGTTTGCATCGAGGTGACATTTAGCATCGTAGTCTTCCCCGTCGCAGCAATAAGCTATTCCTGAACCTTGGCATCTTGGACATGGGGCTGGCCTATTCCCTTGGGACGGTATCAGAACTATCCCCTTCTGGCAGTCTGGACAAATCATCATACTCTCCCTGCATCAGCTTTGATGTTTTCACGCTTAACTCGTAAAGTTCTTCGTCGAGCTGCTGACCTACTTTGCCCCTGCCCGTAATAAAGAACTCAATTGGAAGTCCAGTGTCGGGGTGAAAGCTTACTGAAAAGTGAAAATTGTCCGTGCGCGTATTAATACAAGGTCGTCGATTAGGTAATTCCATTATTTGTCTTTCCATTTATCCGCCACCTTTTCAGCCCAGCGTCCAGCTACATAACCGCCGACGCCAACCATTACGATGTTTAGAAGTGAATTTTGAACACCCTCAGGGATATCCTCGGCTGTGAAGCCAAACCAATGCGCTACCACGGACCTGCGAAGGTCACCATCAGCATCGGACGCCAATTGCGCTGGAGGCACGAGCCTTGAGCTTCTGCCAATACAATCTTGGCCTGAGCTTCCAGCTCCGTGCCTTTGCTTTCCAATAACTGCTTTTGGATTTGAAACTTGAGTTTGTTGGCTGCATCTTTGTCTTCAACAACGTCATCGACAATATCGAGGACTTTACCCCCAATGGTTCCAATTAGATTCCAGATCATGTAATGTCCTTAGATTAAGTTAAATGTGGAGTGCGACGAATGAAATCATTTGTATCGAGGGGCCTCTTTGGGATTGCGGCGCTTGGAGTGCTATATTTGCTTGGCCAAATGTATTTCATTGATAAAAGTTCGGTCCTGAAAATTGCAGATGCTGGCAACAAACGCCAAGTCGAAACGGGACAAAAAATATATGTAGAAAATTGCGCTTCGTGTCATGGCGTAAATTTGGAAGGTCAACCAAACTGGCGATCTCAACTCCCAGCAGGTGGCTTACCAGCACCGCCGCATGATGAAACCGGACATACGTGGCATCATTCTGACAAATTAAACTTCAAATATACCAAGAAGGGCGGTCAGAAAATTGCACCACCCGGATTTAAAAGCAATATGCCAGGATTTGAAGAGACATTATCTGACGATCAGATTTGGGCGGTTCTCGCTTATATTAAGAGTGAATGGCCTGAACGAGTTCGCAGACGCCACGCTTTGCGAAATAAGCCATAAATGTCGATATTTAAATTCGGTTTAGGGCGTCTCACCCGTCCAGCGACCACCCTTTTCAAGTATCATTGGTAGCAGCTTTGGATGGCCATCTAGGATGGCTCCACAACCAATTATAGGCCGCTTGAGAGTATTTTCGCCCACCAAGAATAATCCCATAAACCGTGTAAAATTAGCACATCCCTTTTCGATGATAACCAGCCCTTTGTAGATACGGGTTGTAACCGAACGTATGCCTTCGAATAACTTATCCACTGTATGCACAGCCCCTGTTGAGAAGCTGCCTCCTAAAAATTCTGTGACTAGAAATAAACTGACATCGCGAATAACCCGCAATGGATCGCCTCGGAAGTACCTTTTAGTTTCCCTGCAACAGACGCATGTCTGGCCTGTTAACTGAACGTTAGTGCCAATCTCTAAGAGGTGTATATAAGGCTCAACTTAAATGAACGGATTGAATAATGAACGCTATAACAAAACCCGACCTGATCCTTGGAACTGCTGAAGAGATCAAAACTATAATTGAACCAGCAACACCAGTTGCATCCACACTGTTTGCTCGCTTCGTTGCTTACATGGACGCATGGACCACAGCATCCTACGACGCGTGGATAAAAGCTGGCAGACCTCAAAACGATCTCTAATCAGTTTACTTGGCGGACCTCAATGCTTTGGCAATAGCCTTATCCATTTCAATGCCAATATTCTTTTGAACGCTGCGCTCACCTATTCCATAGAAATCAAACCGTGGCTGGTAGGTGACAGTGTTCTCGTAAGCAACCAGCAGCTTCAAGCCTGACGCTCCAGTAGTGCCGAAGCCTCCACCTGATTGCTTTCCCTGCTTAGGTCGTTGCCATATCCCTGCGACCCCATTGATAGTCCCTTGGAATACATTCTTCTTCTTGAGCAGCCGAGTGATCTTATTCCTGCCACCAATCATATTGCCGTACTTATTAAGCTTTAGATTGCGCGTCGGTACTGGGATGGCTGTTCCACTTGGTGTTCGAGTTCCCCCTTCAATCTGAAGGTGTAGGTACTCGGCTTGCTTATCCATTACATATACACGGCTATGAAGCTTACCCAGCTTAAAGTCAGCTTTCTTTGCGCCCTGCCATTTAACACCCTTGATGGTGAATGGCGTTGGCCTATCGAGCTTCTTGACCATCATACGCTGCTCAACCTTAGCAACCTTCTTGGCGGTCATGCTTAGGCCGAGTGCTGCTGCGAAAGGCATCTGCTTACGCTTGAAGCGGGAGATGCTTTTAAGGGCCTTATCGACGTCAGTCTTAACTGATAGTTGCAAATCAATTAACCCTTTGTTTAAAGTTAAAGTGGTAACCACATCTTTATAAAATACAAATTTAAAAGGTTTAAAATGGTAAAGATTTCACTTCTATTGTTGAACGCAATAATTTTATCTGGATGCGGCACGGTAGCGAGCGGATTGCTTGACCTTGTGTTCTGATCTAGGCTCAGGATTACAGGTCTATCTCACAAATTAAACGCTCAACATAGTAGAGAGCCTTCTTGGCATCTTTCCTCGGGCTACCCTTATACGGCATCCTCCAGATGTATTTAATAATTTGAGTTCGATAGAAGTCAGCCCTGCTGCTTCCACTTTCTTCTAGCATCGCGTCAATAGCATCGATGCACTCGATAGATCCTTGGGTGTAATGCTTTGGCTTGTTCACATCGTCCATCTTAAATCTTTAACTCCACGACTATTGTTTGATTATTTTTACCTACTAGCTACTAAGCTACTAAGCCTCGTAGTTAGCTATTACCTAATGGCTATTACCTAATGGCTACTCCCTAGTAGCTATTACCCCCAATCTATTATCTATTAAAAAAGAGTCTTCAGGAGTAGTTAGTAGCAGTTACTTAAAAGCTATTACCTAATCGCTATTAATCGAAGCATCGATGCTTCTAGCTAGTAGGTGCAATTCAGTAGATGAAACTCGGGACTTACCAGCTTTAAACTGATCCCTACGATCCAAGACTGCATTGACGTCTATCCCTGCTAAGCAGCACACTTCAGTCAAATCTTTACTTGGGGTTGTTAACCACGCTAGTGATCGCTGGGCTTCAAACAACTCAGCCTTAACTGCTGATAACCTCATAGGCTTCCATCGGTTAACCTCTAGCAACTCTGTAAGAAGGTCTATCCGAGTAGCATCTTCTATCGCTTGGTAGATAACTTCTAGCCACAAGCGACGCTCACCCGTTACTTCGTTACTCTTTGAATATAACATATTATTGTCCATTTTCGCGTCCTTGACTACCCATCGGTTTGTGGCAATTTTTGGTAATCTGTTGATGAAGGATGCTTAGAAGTGCGTCCTCATAACGACGCTTCAGGACTTTTTCGCTCTTTGGGTAGCCCATACCCATGTCTTTGAACCTAAAAGCGAGCTTTTTCCATTTTGGTCCCCGATGTCGAAAGGCAGCCGATTGAGCAACTGCCCATGTAACTCTTCGATCAATCACTTCATCGAGTGCAGCCGTTACCATGTGCAATGCCTTCTCGTGAGCATCGATCTGCGGACCTGTTGGTGTGCAATAAGTGATCTGCGTATGGTCGGGCTTATAATCGATATGCCTCTCGGCTTGGGTATCAGGCAAAAGGGTCTTCATGGTTAGGTCAAATACTCTCAGCAACCCTCTCTCAGTTTCACAAGCGCAAACCAGAAAGTTATGGACAGGAATTAAAAAATCATTTTTTGGCTTACAAAGCTAAGATACCTAAAAATTGCCAGCAGTTTGCGATGTACACTCCAGAGCAGCAGCAACCACGATCAGCAAACAAAAAGCTCGGCGAATGAACACCGAGCCATTGTTTGTGGGACTTAGTAACTTGGGCGCTCTTCGGAGCGTCCCTTTTTTTTTGCCTTATACACGCCTTAAATTATCGATGCATGTAGGCCATGGGGTTGGAAAGATGATTTCCCAACCGTGGCTGAATCGAGTCCAGAGCTAAAATCCCAAGTAATGGAAAAATGGCCACATTTATTTAATAAGGTTTAAAATAAATCAACAATGGCTAGTTTTTTAACTTAGGCTAATTTTAGAACGATTTTACCTCTAGTATGGCGTGTCAAAAGCTGGCTATGAGCCGAGCCGACTTCTTCTAACGCATATGTTCGATCAAGGACAATTTTGAGTTTACCGTCAGTAATTAAACTGCCAATCTCAGCTAATTGAGTACCATCAGGACGAACGGCAATTTGGGCACCCCGCGCATTATATTTAACCGCCTCCTCATCAGGCACCGGACCCGATAGAGAAAGCAATAAACCGCCAGATTTAAGACAGGGCCAAGATACTTTCTCCCTAAGATCTGGAGGAAGAGCATGCAATACGATATCAATGTCAGAAACCTCCTCAGCAATATTTTTACTTGTATAGTCAACTACTTCATCTACACCTAAATCCATTAAAAAATCTCTATTATACTCCGAAGCCGTTGCAACAACAAAGGCCCCCCTTAATTTAGCAAACTGAACTGCAAAGTGACCGACACCACCAGCCGCTGCGTGTATTAGCACTTTACTACCTGGCTGAACGTCTGCCGTTTGAACAAGAGCCTGCCATGCTGTTAGTGCCGCAAGTGGCACCGCTGCAGCTTCTTCAAAACTGATATTTGGTGGGATTATAACAGCTTGGTCAGCTGGAACGGATGCAAATTCAGCATATCCTCCCGTAATCTGAGGAAACCTCGATAATGCAAAGATTTTATCACCAGAGGAAAACTTATCGGAATGGCTCTCCGATACCACCCCCGCAATATCCCACCCTAAAATAGCTGGCAGAGACGCTTCAATATCTTCCCGATAAGGCCCGCCAACACTCCGAACAATATAATCTATCGGATTTACACCTACACTTTTTACTTCAACAAGTATTTCAGCTTCAGATATACGAGGTTTCTGCACATGTTCCAGTTGCAAAACATCCTCGCCGCCAAATTCATGCATAACCATTGCTCTCATCAACACTTACTCCCTCATTGCTTTCATCAACACTAACTCCTCGTATTTCATATGCTGGTAACGGTCCTATTGGTAACAAGGAACGCTTCCCCCCGCTCTAGGAAATCACTAACCAAACCAGTCAAACGTTCAGGCTGGTCAACTTCAATCGTATGAGCTGAATCAAAACGTTTACCTACCATAATTCGAACTCTCCTTATGTGAACTTATTTTATAATACGATAAAGAATTTAGAATTATATGTACACCTACATGAGGTTAGTTTCATTAAGAGGTATTCCCAAAAGATGCAAATCTGAACCTACATACAAAGCCCCTGCCTTGTGGTAAAGTGCCTTCACACTAAATCGGACATCAGAGTTCGATCGCTTTTTGAACTGGGCGTGTGTTGTGTTAAACATATTACTTTCTTATCGAATTGGTGTCGGTGGTCTAGAACCCACTGGCTCCTTTTTTTTGGTGCCACGTGGCACCAGTATAGTTTATCAAATTCTTAGTAATTAATTACTCGCCCCATATACCTGCAAACTCATAAACAACGGCGGGTTTATCCCCAACAACCCAAGCATCATGGCCAGGTGAGATGGCATAAGCGTCACCAGCTGTGTAAGTTGCTTCGCTTCCATCATCACACACACAGTGGATTGTACCCTCTACAATTATTCCTGTATGGGTGGCCTCACAGCTATCTGTTCCAATCAACGGCTTTATATCCTTCGACCACTTCCATTCAGGGGTGAGCGTCAGTTTCATTACCCGTTGATTGAGGACGTTTACTGCCTCCATACGAGCATTTGGCATGTCTTTGGCTTCATCAGGAGAATTTGAGAAATTTTTTACTTCAATTGACATCTGGAACTCCATAAGTCTGTTTTTGGGTGTTGGTGACTAGCATCCCTCTCTCGTGAATTTACATGATTATAGCGTTTGGCGACCAGTCATTTTTCTAACCTACAACATAGTATTACCATTTATCCATTGCAACACGCCTTCACTAATAGGCAGCCTTCAGGCCCCATATCTCACGGGCCTCGATCAAAAACTTAGGGTCCATCTTCCAGCCCCAGTCAGTCCAGTCAGGAGCCAACATCTGCATCAAGGTGGTTTGGTTCGGAGCGCAGCGCATTAGGTTCTCGCGTGACCATGCCCTCGACCTTAGCTCCATAACATTCTTTTGAATGCCTTCAGGCGTTAGCTCGTCGCAGTTGGTCTCGTCGAATATACGGAACTCTTTTTTATTCGCATATACAAGTGATGCGGGGCAACCAAGAACGTCCGAGTAGAACGATGCTTGTGCTGCGTGTTTTGGATCAGGCTTCGAGGGCAGCGAGCCGATACGCTTTCCAGTTCCCGTCTTGGTAACCGTGGGGGCTGAAGTCTTTACTTTAAGCTCGGCCACCCTACCCCCTCCATAGAAATCACTGAAGCCTAGAAACTCCAATGCGAGGCCACCATAATGCTTGGTGAGTTTTTCTTGGCCCTCGATCTTATTAGCTGTTTCGAGAGCCTTCTCGATCCCTGCCAGTGCGTTCTTAGCGATTGCCTCAAGTGGATCTTCACGGTGGACGTCTAGGCGTCCCTTATCGGCCTCTAAGTCCCACGGGAGCAGCTCATGGCCATCCAAGACGCTTGTGGCGTGGCGTAAAGCTTCGTCGTGAGATTGCCCATCGATGGCAACGGCGCTCACGTAATCTTCCACAGCACGGCCTACAGTTGCAGGGTGCCGTAATACATCTTATCGCCCCTCGCTCGAAGTATCTTTTGGAACATATCCACCTCAGTCGGCTTTTGAACTGCTGAGGGGCTATGGTGGTAATAGTTAAACTTGGTCGCAAATAGGTCGCTCATATTAGTTGGCTTTCTTTAAAGGAATGATAGTCGCGCCGTTTGGACTTGGGTCATCAAGATTAGCTTCAAGATCAATATCAAAGTAGGCATCGAGCTTTTCCGTTTCCTTTATTTCTGCTTCCTCATCGATCACCGAGTGCTTGTACATCAGGGTCGTTGCCATGTCAGCATGGCCCATCCGTTCCATCGTCTTGATCCAATCGCGTCCATCGGTCGTTAACATGGCTGTCGCATAACAGTGCCTCAGCATATGCCATGTGGGACGCTCGTTCTTAGTAAGCCCCGCTCGCTCGCAGGCGGGATAGAGAATGCGCTTGCGCCAATTGTCAGGATCAGCTCGCCCCCCTTGGGTGTTTGGAAACAGAAACCCTTCGGCCTTTTCCTTAATCGGTAATGCCATCCAATATTCTCTGAGCGTATTGGCAAAAACAGGGCTAATTGGAACCCTGCGCTTTCCCAACTCGCTTTTAGGCTCACCGATAAAATCTTTGGATTTTTTAGCTCCCCGTTTCTTGGCTTGCCGAACCCAGATGCATTTACCCTCGAAGTCGATACCCCCCAGCTCAGGTTTCTTTTGATCATAAATTCGGACCATGCACATCTCCCCTGCCCTCAGCCCTGTCTTCGCTGCCGTAAAGACGGTCAGCCGTTGCTTGAGATCAGGGATCGCTGCAATAATCCTCTGAATTGTTTTAGGGGCTACTTTCTGAACACCTTCGGTCAGCTTTGATGCCCAGCGCTTTCTTTTACTAGGCAGCACAACCCGTGGGGTAAGGGTCTTGCTCTTAGCATTTTTAGCCACGTTGTTCGGAACTTGATTTCGGGTCACGCAAAGGTCGAGCAAATTCTGAAAGGTTGCGTAATAACTCATCGCCGTCATATCCGAGTTCGACCGCTTTTTTAAAGCTGGCCAGAAACCGTGGACCATATGATCGGTGGTCAGCTTGTCCACTTTCATCGACCCCAGCCTGAAGTCGCCAAGGGTCAGATTTTGAATCACGCCGAACTGTTGTAGTTGCGTGGCATAATAGCACGGCCCGTAAGTGTCTTCCTTATCATCACAGCGGATCTTACCGACCTCGTTATAATTCAGGATCGCTTGGTCAACCGACCATCGCTCAACAGCCATAATAGGAGCGCCCTTGCTCCACTTATCAAACAACTCTTTGGCCATCTGGACGGCCTCGGCTTTGGTTTTAAACTTCATCCGAGCGCCACCGAGGGGCCGAGCATCCAGCCTGAATCGGTTGACCTTTTTATCCCATTTGATCGAGAGATCGCGATATGTATTGATTGTTTTAGCCATAATAAGCTCCACTATAACAGAGCTTAAATCACCTACCCACAGGGGGTTTGTAGCAATTTATAGACAAATGATGCGAACCGTTGATCTTATCACTTAATTTCGTGCCAAAAGAACGTGGGGGTCAAATCCCTTTTTTAAATGGCACGATAATGGCACGTTGTCTATTTTCGTCGATCCGTGGAAAGCCCGTTTTTGGCTTGCACCAATGGTCGGGGAGAAAGGATTCGAACCTTCGACCCCCTGGTCCCAAACCAGGTGCGCTACCAGACTGCGCCACTCCCCGACACTAGAGTAGAGGCGAGTTTTTGCCTTTTTAGATAGAACCTGTCAAACACAAAATCCAAACAAAACAGATGTATTAAACCGCTTTATAACTAAAAAATCTGGATTAATTCAATGCAAACTCAATGCGAAATTCACTATTTAATCCAACAGGTATTTATCTTGAAACCGCAATGGTTGGCTAAGTTTGACTTCTTATTTTCAAACTTGGACCACCATATTCAGTAAATCGCGTAAGCCCGTAACCAGCCTCAACAGGTATAGTATAGGTTACGCAACCATTTTTTTCATGAAAATGGGGTTCTACTGTAAAAACGTCTTGTTTTCTTACAGCCTTAACTAAAGAAGAAACAGTATTATGCTTTGTAAGCTTTTGAAGGTTCATACGAGTAGGAAATACAATTGTAGCCCGTCCTCCATCCGCTTCTTTTAGCGCATTAAATGGAGTAGTCCAAAACGAATTTACTGATTCAATATTATCATGAGATGCTGTATAATCGAGAGGAACCTCTGCCAGGTAAAAGAAAGCGTCAAACCGACGAGAAAAAGACCTTGGAGTGATCCAGCGTGCAAACGGTGTAAGCTTATCACAAGCAAGTTCTATATTTTCTTCTTTCACAATCTCTAATAACGTTATCGAGCCTTTATGTAACAATTCACGGTAGACTATGTCTAGTTCGGCACAACGCTGTCCCGTAATCATTTCACCATTAACTGTATCCCGAGCTAACAAGATACCCGCTTCTTCAAATGTTTCCCTAATTCCACATATACGAACAGCTAAATTAGAAATACTTGGATTTTGCTCTGAACAAAGTTTTAATAGTTCTGAATCACTATCCTGAATTTCTAATTTTCCCCCAGGAAAAACAAGGGCCCCATAGGCAAAGTCTATTTTATGGTGACGCGTCACCATAAACACTTCTAACCCCACCTTATTATCTCGTACAAGTAAAACAGTAGTTGCTGGAATTGGCGTATTAATTAGGTCGGATGCCATGATAATCTCATTATGATAATAATTATTATAAAGCTGTCCATT